>CAJXUM010000642.1 GCA_913060855.1 uncultured Lewinella sp.
GAGATCAGCCTCGGTCTCGTGGGCTCGGAGATGTGTATAAGAGACAGCTATTGGGTCCGCTCAATGCCTTCCTAGGGAAATCCCTGGCCTTAGATTTTCTACACAATAGTTATCTTCTCATGGGCTTGGTAGGTATGACGCTAGTGACGGGTCTTTTGGCGGGCACCTATCCGGCATTTGTTTTGTCTTCCTTCAAGCCTATTTATGTATTGAAAGGTCCGACGGGAATTACTTCTTTTTTCAAACAAGCCGACGGTATGAGCAGGAGACAATTGATGCGACAAGGGCTGGTCGTTTTCCAATTCGCTATCGCTACATTTTTGATTATTTCCAGCCTGGTCGTCTCCGGGCAGTTGAATTATATAAAAAACAAAAACCTGGGTTTCAATAAGGATCAGATTATCAATATTCCATTGCAATCTCCCGTCAATCCTCAAAAATTGGCTATGATGAAGGCGGAATTGCAAAATATGCCGGGCGTATTAAAGGTTTCCGCTTCTGCCAATCGGCCTGGTGGTAGTGATTTTGGTGTCCCTTATGTGGCGGTAGGACTGTCAGAAGAGGATCAACCGCCGATGCGTTGTCTCGTTGTGGACGAAGACTTTCTCGATACCTACGAAATTGAAATGGCGGACGGTCGCGCCTTTTCTGCAGAGATGCCCACTGATAGTTCCGCCTATCTGATCAATGAAACAGCTGCTAAACAACTGGGCTGGGAACGGCCTTTGGAAGAACGCATGGCCATGCCGGCTGTTGACCGGGAACCGGCTCCGATCATCGGCATTGTCAAGGACTTTCATTTCCACTCTTTACACGAGCCCATTACTCCTTTGTACTTATTTATTGAAAAAGCCTGGTATTCAGAATTGAGCATTAAATTGGATGCGCAGCGAATCAATGAAACCTTAGCCAACTTAACCACTAAGTGGAAAACCTATACCCCCGATAAACCTTTTCGGTATTCCTTTTTTGACCAAAGCTTTGGTTCCTTGCATGCTGCAGAACAGCGGACCGCTCGGATCATCAGTATCCTTACGCTCTTAGCTATTTTCATCACCGTTTTGGGTCTTTTCGGTCTGTCTACTTATACGGCAGAAAGGCGCACCAAGGAGATTGGCATTCGGAAGGTATTCGGTGCCTCGGTGGTAGATATTCTATCTCTTTTATCCAAAGAAGTACTGATTTTGGTAGGAATCGGCGTATTGATCGCTAGTCCCATTGCCTGGCTAGCTACCTCCAATTGGCTAGAAGGCTTTGCTTATAATATCGGACTAGGTGTCGGTTTTTTCTTGATAGCGGCCTTGATAGCCATTGGTATTGCGCTAATGACAGTGAGTTACCATAGTTTGATATCGGCCTTACGCGATCCCGTACGTTCCATTCGGCATCAAGGGTGAGGCATAAAAGTCTATTAGTTTTTGATAAAAAATTGGCCGGCCGATTTACCTCCTATCTTATACTGTAGATAATAACAAGCAGGAGGTAAATGGGCCGTGGAGATGGCCATACGATTCTGATTTCCAGGCATCGATGCCTTCGCTAAAGTGCCTACTTTTTGCCCCCATTGATTATAGATTTGAAGATAGATGGCTGTGCCTTCATCGCCTACTCGTTCAAGGTAAAGGGTTTCGCGCGTAGGGTTTGGATAGATTTTAATGGCATGGTCCGCTGCCGTCACCCCTCCAGAGGAGGTAAGTGGAAAATCACAAACTGTTGGACCAATATCCGTGCTAAAAACTGGACCAAACCCAATATATGATCCATTGGCGCGAGCTGGACTATCCTCATCCAATCGAAAATGGGAGGCCGCATCGTTTAGCAGCTGGGGATCTATGCTACGATCGCTAGGGTGGTTAAAAAAACGAGCATTAGGATCATTTTCAAAAAAGCCATAGATATTGTACGTACTGCGAATCTGCGTTCGAGCCTCCATTCCTTCCCATAAGGCTACATCCGCTTTCTCGTTGCCCCATATAATGGAGTTGGTAAGTTGCATTTGCAAGAGAGAATCGGCATCCGTCTCGAAGGTGAGGCCATAGCCAGAACTAAAGGGCGGATCATCATTCGTAGAAAAGTTATTAAGCGCCAATAAACTATGTAGCAACTTAAAATTGGCTCGAGTGGCATGCTGTTCTAAATGAATAGCTGTGCCTTGGTTGTCAGCAATGATGGTATTCAGCAAGATTAAATCCGAAAGCAGGCTAAACTCACCATCTTCAAAGTGTAAAATAGAGGCTGCTCGATGGGCCTCATTATTGATCAACTGGCAATTGGCCAGTAGCAGTTGCACTTTCGACAGATAGCTAGTATATCGGATCGCACCACTGGTCGCTTGTCGCATTTCAATACCATCCAAAATAAGTGCAGAAGAATTACCATCTACTAGAAGGTAGTTAAAGATTGCGCCTCCCTCCTGACCCAAAAACACCGTCGGATAAGCACAGTAATCGCGTTCAGTGAAATCGGCCTTCCATCCCCCTTGAATCAAGAGTCGAGGAGCTTCTGCTATCGGACTGTGATTGTATTGCAAATCATACACCCCTTCCGGGATTTGCAGTACCACTCCTCTTGCGGCTTGTGCAATAAAATCTTGCAATGGAATATCTCCCTGATAGGCGATAAATTTAGGTTGGTTGCGATCCTGTGGGTCCGTTCCCAAAAAGTATTCATAAATATTAAGCACACCATCCTCATCCGGGTCCGCCCAGGCGTCTGTCGGATCATTAATATCTAGTGCCCGTTCTCTCTCCCAAGGGTCGGGAATACCGTCCTTATCCCCATCCCAGGCTTCAAACTGAGAAAAAAGAAGAAGGGGCAAATTAAATACAATCAGAAAAGTGAACCACCTCATAGGTAATCGAAGCACTAGAAAACTCAATTTTTCTTTTCCCGATTCTCCAGTCGATCTTTATCCTGTTCCTTGCTGTCCTTCAGCATATCCTCCACATTGTCAATTTGCGGAGAAGCTTCCAGTGCCTTCCAATCGAACTCTTCGTCAAAAGGATCTAACGCTTTCTGAGGGTCGAACATTCTTGCATCTACTGGGATCGCATTATAGGGAGTATTATCTGGGGTAGTGGTGAAAAAGTCAGACAAATCATTGGCGGCAGCATCATATTGGTTGAGGTAAGGCATGCCCAGGATGTTCCAGAATGTCTTAAATATGCTACCAAAACTATAGTGCACACTACTTACATAATCTCGTTTCACCCAAGGAGAGATCAGCATTAAGACACTCCGATGAGCATCGATATGATCTACCCCATTTTGGGCATCATCTTCAGTAATTACGATCAGCATATTTTCCCAATAAGGGGTTCGGGAAAGGTATTCTACAATGCGGCCAACGGCCAAGTCATTATCTGCCATATAGCTTTCCCGAAAAGGGAAACCGGCTTCCGGGCGGTTACCCGCTCCATGATCATTGGGTAGAATGACCGTAACGAGCTGCGGCATAGTGTCTGTTCCTTCGATCCATTTCTCATCAAATTCTTTGATAAACTGATCTACACGAAATTGATCCGGAATAGCCATATTATAGGTGGGAAAGCTTCTGGATGTACGTTCAAAAAGTGGCTGTGGCATCGGGTAATTGATGTACTGATGAATCCCCGTATACTTATATTCTGCCTTATACAAGGCGGGTTCGAACATCACGCTAAAGCCGAAATTATAAAAACTGGCCTCATTGCGCTCCAAGTGATCCCACATAGATCCTGCCTCATTATAATCTTCTGGATAAATCGCTCCTGCCGCTCCATTCATAGCAAAAACGCCTGGCGCCTTCGAATCTCCCCGAAAGCGGCGATTTCCACCATAACTAGCCGCAGTGGAAGTTTCACACCATTCATTGGGGTAAGTGTTGACCAACCAACGGTGGCCATCGGCTGAGACATCGGCATCTACGTAAAAGTTGTCTGAAATGGCAAACTGTCCGGCCAGGTCCAAGTGGTTCGGCATAACGGTGATATTGCTTAAGGAGTCCGTCTTTGCATCGTTGGTAAATGAGGCCCCCATCCCATAACGAGCAATGGTATTATCTCCCTTCCCGCGCTCTATTTGACCAAAAACCTCATCATAGGTCCGGTTTTCTTTTGAAATAAATACAATGTGTTTGATCGGGCTTTCTTTTGCTCCAGGGTATAAGGGGATCGGGTTTTCTGCTCGCTCAGCCAAAATCGGATCATTGGCCTTCGTAAAGCGGAAGTTATTGTCGACCACTTGCTGGGTCATTTCCTTGAGTTGTTGCTCATCCGGAATCGGTACAATTTGAAGACTCCCTTTCATTAAGGATCCGATGTAACTCCCCTCCGGCCCGGCGTCAAAAGTAATTCCACCATTCGGACCACTACCGAAGCCCTTAGCATTGGCAATAATCAAGTTTTTCCCATCTTTACTCACTTCCACTTTTGCAGGGAACCAAGCGGTGGGAATATGTCCTAATACTTTGAAATCTGAGACATTGATAACTGCCAGCGCATTAATCCCTGATTCTGCCACATATAAGCGCGCTTGATCTGGACTGAGGGCCAAACCAAAAGGAATAACCCCTCGGAATTGTCGCACTCGCTCATCCGGCTTCAGGTAAATGGTATGAACGACAGTATCCTGTTCCAGGGAAATAACGGAGATGTTGTCATTGTTTCCGTTACTTACGAATACATACTCATCGGTGGCCACCATGGAATTGGGACTAGAGCCGCCTACCGCCGGGATACCTTCCACCAAAGCACCAACGAGATGCCCCGTTTTTATTCTGTCTCTTATACACATCTCCGAGCCCACGAGACCGAGGCTGATCTC
>CAJXUM010000643.1 GCA_913060855.1 uncultured Lewinella sp.
TCTACACTATCCTCTTCGTCGGCAGCGTCAGATGTGTATAAGAGACAGACCCAGCGCAATGGCGTTCAGCTTAGAGCTGCCTAATCAATTCATCTACATCTTATTAGCGATGGCCACTCAATGTTAATATTCCATTGAAACACCCTGCACGCCCTAAAACCGTCGTTTAGATAGTATTAAAACACTAACGCCTCTTTATCATGAAAAACTTACTACTCAATGCTGCTATCCTTACAGTATGCGCACTCGTCTTCTGGCCTAATGCACTAAATGCTCAATGTTTTCAAACAGCAGGAAAACTATATAAAACGGACGGTACTGATTGTATCAATTCGATTTTCACCGGTGTGCCTTTCTTACGCACCGTGGCTGATGCTCGCTCTAGTGCTATGGGAGATGCTGGCATTGCCATTTCAGCCGACGCTAATGCCATACATTTCAATGCCTCTAAGCTCGTTTTTGCAGAACAGGATATGTCCTTTTCTGCTAACTACACACCCTGGATGCGATCTATCGTAAACAATGCTTACCTAGGTTACTTAAATGGTTTTAAAAAGATGGGTGATCGTCAAGCTATAGGTTTGGGCTTGCGGTATTTCTCTTCCGGTGAGCTCCAATTTAGAGATACCAATGGTGAACCTTTGAACACCGGTATTGCCAACGAATTCGAGCTTGCCATAGCTTATGCCAGAAAGCTAAGTGATCACTTCTCGGCAGGTATAACCGGAAAATTCATCTATTCCGACTTCGCCGCTGGTCAACCCTTGCGTGGAGGAGATATTGTTTCGGCAGGTAGGGCAGGAGCAGCAGATATTTCTTTCACTTACGAGACACGTGTAGACGTGCAAAATTGGAAATCAAATCTTCGAATTGGCTTGGTACTTTCCAATATCGGTTCAAAGATTACCTATAGTAATTCGCTAGACCGTGAATATCTTCCTACCAATCTAGGTCTGGGCGCAGCCTGGGAATTACAGTTGAATGATTATCATGCATTGACGCTAACGGCTGACATTAATAAATTGATGGTGCCTACACCTTGCCTCAATGGTGGTTCCAGTTGTGACCTAAATGGCAATGGCCGACCTGACTTCAAGGAGCATTCCCCTATAGTAGGAATGTTCAAATCTTTTAGTGATGCGCCAGAAGGATTTAGTGAAGAGATGCGAGAATTGATGTATAGCCTGGGTATGGAATATTGGTACAAAAAGCGCTTGGCAATCCGAGCGGGTTACTTCTATGAAAGCATTACTAAGGGAGAAAGAGCGTTCTTTACGACTGGACTAGGCTTCAAGTATAAGGAGGTACTTGGACTCAACTTCTCCTACATGACTACGACTAGTATTGGCCCACACCCATTAGATAATACCCTAAGGTTTTCATTGCTCTTTGGTCTCAATAATGATGGTATTGGGACTAGATCGCCTATTCTTTAGTAGGTGGAAAATCAACCTAGCTGGATAGACTGGCACATGCGCTATAAGGGGAGCCAGGATCAAAATAATCGCTGAATAATAGCTCCATATTTGCTGGCATCATCGGGCAAAACGGTAACGATCAGCCCCTTGTCAATCTGTTCAGCCAATTTTACAGCACCCGCAACAGCAGCGGCGGAAGAAGGGCTCACCAGTAGTCCTTCCTTTCGAGATAATTGACGTACCCAATCAAAAGCTTCTGCCGTGGTGACGAATACATGATGGTCGGCCAGCGCCTCATCGTAAATCTTAGGGTGTTTAGAAGTCGCCAGGTGTTTCCATCCTTCTATTTCATTCTCCTGCTCCTCGACATTAAGGCCAACTAGTTGGATAGCAGGATTCAATTCCTTCAGGCGCTTTCCGGTGCCAGTAAAGGTCCCCGTTGTGCCAAGTGCGGCGGCGAAATGGGTTACTTTGCCCTTTGTTTGTGCAAATATTTCTTCGGCAGTAGTGTAGTAATGGGCCTGCCAATTGTGAGGATTGTCATATTGATTCGCGTAGAAGTATTTTTCGCGATTAGCGGCATAGGTATCCTTGGCATATTGGTGCACTTCATCTCCCGATAGATCACTGGAGACATAGATCAATTCCGCGCCTAATGCTTTGAGGATAGTCTTGCGCTCTTCGGTCACACTTTCTGGCATGATAATCGTACAGCGCAAATCCAGGCGCGCAGCAATGGCGGCATAGGCGATTCCCGTATTACCACTGGTAGAGTCAAGGATGGATTTTTCAGGGGTCAAAGCGCCATTGCGAATCGCTTCGCGAATGATATTAAAGGCAGCTCGTGCCTTGACACTACTGCCCAGCTGTTGCCACTCCAATTTGGCATGAATCTGCACACCCGTTTTGGCGTAGGCATTTTCTAATGGGAAGAGCGGCGTATTGCCAATGTAAGCGCTGAGTTGGTCGAGAGCGGATAAGAGGTTCGATTGCATAGGCGATAAGATACAAATTTGTTGAATTCTCGAAAGAATAGCTGATTCCTTCTTCAGAAATTTGACGCTAGTCTTACCTTAGGTGTATAAGAAACAGCTTGTTCTTGATCCCCATCTCTTCCTTTAGAAAAGAAAATGCCATACCATTTCCACTCGTATATTCAAGAGAAAAGGTGAGTTCATTACTAAAGTACGAAACATTTCGTATTTTGGCAAAAATATAACATAAAAGCAAATGAAAACACTATTGAATTTCAGTATTCTCCTCCTGCTTGGATGCACTCAAAGTACAGGGACCAACGAGTTAGGCAATATCACAATAGAGTACGACATCCAAGATATTCTACTCCAAACACGTGACGGGGGAACCATTTCCGGCATGGTAGCTAGGAAAAAAGGTGACAAGGCGAAAAAAGCAGTCATCCTACAATACACGATCTACGTTAGGGACAAAGGAAGAGACCTTGAAACGCTAAAGCAAGCAGTAGACAAAGGCTATGTCGGGGTGATGGCTTATACCCGAGGCAAACGATTTAGTCCGGACGAAGTATTTCCGTACGAACAGGATGCCCAGGATGCTTATGATGTGATAGATTGGATCAGTCAACAAGATTGGTGTGACGGAAGGGTAGGGATGTACGGGGGAAGCTATAATGGTTTTACGCAATGGGCTGCTGCTAAAAAACTGCACCCCGCGCTTAAAACGATCGTACCTTATGTGGCCAACCGGCCAGGCATGGGCCTCCCCATGGAAAATAACGTTTTCATCAATCCCAATTATGAATGGTCCTTTTATGTAAGCAACAATAAATTCCTAGATACGATAGTCGGTAATGACAGACAACGCTTTCGGCAGATGCAAAATAAATGGTGGGACGCCGGGGCTGCCTATAATAAATTGGATAGCATAGATGGGACGCCCAATCGGCTGTTTCAAAGATGGGTAAGCCACCCGTCCTTTGATGAATATTGGCAAAACATGGCCCCTTACCAAGAGGATTTTGCACAAATCAATATTCCCGTTTTATCGATAGATGGGTACTATAATGATTCCCAAAATTCAGGACTTTACTATCTCCGAGAACATTACAAATACAAGCCCACAGCAGAACATTATCTCATCATAGGACCTTACAGTCATTTTGGTGCACAAAGGAATGGATCGGAGGAAATTAATGGCTATCAAGTGGACAAAGATGCGCTAATCAACACCCCAGAGATAACCTATCAGTGGTTTGACTACATTTTCAATAAAGGAAATAAGCCCACCGTGTTGAAGGACAAAATCAACTATCAAATAATGGGGGCCAATGAGTGGGGGAGTGCGCCGAGTATTGATAAAATGAGTAACGAAAAACTCAAATTATACCTCAGCACCGAAAAGTCAGCCGATTATTATACCTTGAGCCCAGCAAAACCGGCCAAAAGCAGTTTCCATTCCCAAACAGTAGATTTTGCAGATAGAGCAATATGGAACAACGACTATTATCCTGATCCCATCATACGGGATAATATGGATAACGGTAACGGATTCAACTTCATCAGCGAGCCATTGGAAGAGTCGATGCTTGCCAACGGTTCATTTATTGGAGCGCTTAGCGTAAGTATCAATAAAAAAGACTTTGATTATGGCGTTACCCTTTATGAACTCATGCCAGATGGCAAATATTTCCACTTGTCTTACATTGTTGGACGGGCCAGCTACGCTGAGGATGTCACAAAAAGGAAATTGCTCACGCCAAATAAAATAGAAACGATTCCCTTCTCAAATACCCACCTGGTCAGCAAAAAACTAAGCAAAGGGAGTAGATTACTCGTTTACATCAATGTCAATAAAAATCCCTTCTCCGAGCTCAACTATGGAACGGGCAAAGTCGTGGCAGAAGAAACGATCGATGATGCCCAAGAGCCATTAATGGTGAAATGGTATAACGATAGCTATGTAGAAATTCCAGTCTGGAAATAAGAGGTCCAACGTCCGCCGATGTTGCGTTAGCTCCAAGAATGTCGCAGGTGAAAAACACCTGCAACGGCTAGGAACTTGGAAAGGCGAATAGATTATGTCCCCTGCCGATGCAGGTGTTTTACCCGCCGATGTTGCGTGTTTTTCACCAACATCTCTCTCTGAAAGCCTTGGCTCCAAGAACCTGCATCAGGTCCTGGACTCCTCAGTCGATTTTGATAGCGAATGTTATTTAGATTTGCAATTACACCAATTAGTTATAACTTTGTATAACATACAAGATTACAACTAATGAAAAAGAAAGGTTTAGGCGAATTCGAAGAACTAGTGCTGCTAGCAGTGTGCATTTTGGAAGGCCATGCTTATGGGATTTCGGTGCTGTCTCTTATACACATCTGACGCTGCCGACGAAGAGGATAGTGTAGA
>CAJXUM010000644.1 GCA_913060855.1 uncultured Lewinella sp.
GAGATCAGCCTCGGTCTCGTGGGCTCGGAGATGTGTATAAGAGACAGACATTATAGGGATAGTAAATAATGACAAAAAAATACTGGAAAAAGTGTACGGGGAGTACCTTTCGAAGATTACGACCATGGTCAAACGTAATAATGGCTCTTCAGATGAGGCAAAGGATGTTTTTCAAGAAGCTATCATTATCATATTTCGCCGGGCCAAGGAATCGGACTTCGAATTGACGCAATCCTTTTATGCTTACCTGTACGCTGTATCACGATTTCTTTGGTTACGTCAACTGAAGAAAAAGCATCGAGAAGAAGTTTCTCTCGATGCTACCCTATCACCAGAGGCAGATCAAGATATTGTAAAGGATATCGAAGATCGAGAGCAAAAGAAGTTGTTTAGAGATAAACTAGAAAGTCTGGGAAAGGAGTGCAAGCAACTCTTAAAGCAATTTTTTGAGGGTATTCCACTCAAGCAAATTGCGGCAGAGTTAAATTACACGGAAAATTATGTCAAAAAGAAAAAGTTCAACTGTAAGGAAGAATTGGTGAAGAGGATTCGCGCTGATCAGCGCTTTAAGGAGCTACAGTAGTCCAGCCTAAATATTAAACCTTTTCTGACAGTTTTTGTGGTCAACTCAAAACGAAGAGCATAAGCAATTGGTAATGAGCGTTGATCGAGGATTTTAGTTGACTAGAGCATAAAAACGGTCAGGAAACCAATAAAAATGATGGAAAAAGAAAATACTAAGTATAGAGACATAGAACAGTATCTTTCTGGAGAGTTGGAAGGAGAAGCGCTATCCCATATGGAGCGTCAATTGGCTACAGATAAGGATTTTGCAACAGAGGTGCAGGTCAATAGAGATTTGGAACGCTTTCTAAGCCCGGATTCGGAGGATGAATTGGAGGAAAACCTGAAGTTAGTTGGCCGTCAGTATACCGATAAAAAGCCTTATAGTGTAGGAACCAGAGCCATTCAAGTATTATTCGTTGTATTGATCGTACTCTTGGGTAAGTGGTACTTTTATGATCGTCAGGAATCGCCGGTTGAGATTCCTCCTACTGAAACGATCCTCCCGCCCTCGACCGTAGAGCCTGCAAAAGAGGAAGCCACCCTCCCTATTGAAAATGAAAAACCAGCGCAAGAAAAAACAGCACCTACTACCCCAAGACCTGAAGTAGAAGCACCTGCGGACCGCCAACCTACTTCAAGACCTATCGCGGCTCATTTCGCCCCTAATCCCTTACTGGAAGATCAAATGGGCAATGTCTCTAGGAGTATCGGCTTCGAGATTGCCATCACACAACCCGGCCCTAATCATAGCTTTAAACTGACGCAAGCTAAGGTCAATTTTCAACTAGAAGGGCAAATCAAAACATCGGAAGAGGCAATAGAAACGCCCTTACAATTACTCCTATTCAATAACAAGGTAGAAGCTTATGAAGCCTATCAATCCATCAAGGCTATTCCCTTGACGCTTGGAACCGCTGAAGAAGCATTTTCTTTTTCCTATCAGGAATCTTTGAGTTTATCTTCAGGGCTCTATTATATGCTGATCGAAGATATGGATACTGGAGAGTTGTATAAAGTACAAAAGTTCCGAGTGGAATAAAGGTGGATCTTGTTGTCGATTAGGGCTAATGTATCAAAGTGCCACCTTCGAATAGTGAAGTTGTGAATTGGTGAAGTTGTGGGTGCTTTAATATAGAAAATGGAGTTACTCAGGCAGAAAGCCACCGCTTCACTACCTCGCCCATTCACAAATTTGCTTAAAGTCTTGATACTTTTGTCCTAGCTGTCGATTACTTGACCGCAAAGGTTCTCGCTGCTTCACCCAACTATTCTATCAGGACAAAGCCTGCCCATAGAAAGGGATTAAAAGGCAAAGCGTATTTCTCCCGTATTGATTTTTGGGCGGCTTGGAAAGCCAAAGGAATCTCTTTTTCATTCTCTAACCATTCCTTATAAAAGGCCGTCATAAATTCCATAGACTGGCGATCTTTCACGTTCCAAAGACTCATAATGATATACTTCGCACCTGCCATTTTGAAGGCCCTTTGCAGGCCATAGACGCCTTCATTGCCCTCAATATCTCCCAAGCCGGTATCACAAGCAGAGAGTACGACTAACTCTGTATTAGACAAGTCCATTTCGGCTATTTCGTAGGCGGTTAGAATGCCATCTTCGCCACCAGGAGCAGTTTCACCACCGTTCCAGGCCTTATTGGCACCAGCAAGGATGAGGCCTGAGCGAATGAGTGGATGCTCTGCCGAATGAAAGCCAAGTTCTGCTCCTTTTTTGGGATCTGGGAAAAAATAGCCATGAGTAGCCAGGTGCAAGATGTTCGGCGATGGTCTAGTTTTGCCCAATTGCTTGAAAGCAACTTCACTAGCTGTATTTCCAGAATAAACTTCCACTGCTGCGTTGGAGGTCTGCAAAATGGAAGCAATTTCCGCTATCTCTCTTTCTGTCCACTGTAAGGATGACCAATCATTGCCCAAAAATGCTCGGTCCATATTCTGCCATGTTGAAGAAACGGAAGTTACCGCTAGAGAATCTTTATAGCTATTCTTGAATGCAGATTCATCTTCGTTGTCATAATCGATACCGCCAAATAACACGGCTTGCTTGGGTTCGATTATTGTTGTTTTATGAGGAAATAGTAAGAGGCGTAGGCTTCCTAATTGATATAGGTTGAAGCGGTCACCTACACTTGTCTTATCATCGATCGGGATCGCACTAAAGTTGATTCGATGCAATAGAGTCGTTGGTGAGAAGTACACGGTATGTATTTTTTCCAATTCCTTGCTTAAGGGTTCCCAGATCAATTTTTGCAGATTACCATTGCTGTTTGCGTCGTAGCCATAGAGTTTGCGAATGTTTCTCAAATTGGACAACTGCTCCTCCTCAAACAAGAAGATCATTTTAGGCGCAACGGCATCTTTTTTTATCGAATAGGCCACATAAAATATACTATCTGATGCCATTTGTTGGCCAGTAGGGAAATACTGAAAACTTGAAAACTGAATAGCGATTTCCCCTTTTTTAAGTACAGCAGCAATAGCTTTCCAACCTGGAAACTGATGAGCTTCTTTAAAAGGTACAGAGGCTCTCGCCAAGGTTTCTTCCAGTTCTTCTGTTTGTTGGATTAGGCTTTCAAAATCTTTGGCACGCCTTGAAGCAGGCAAGCTATATTGCTTCGCTAGTTTTTCTTTCTGCTTCTCCCATTGTTTGAATTTCTGCTGTAAGAGGCTATCAGTTGAAGCTCTCATAAGCTTTATCAGTCGCTCTTTATTTTGAAACAATAGGCCACTACTGATCAATTGGTTCTCCAGACCTTGAATGGCGAAAGCGCTCTGATCCGGATGTCGAAAAGCATAGGATTCGAATCGATCCATCTGTGGCTTTAATGATGCGGCATACTGCAATTGTCCCCCTTCACTAAAATAATCAAAACCATGTTGCAGGTAAGTTAAAGACCCTTCATTTGCGCCCTTATAATAATCGGCTGCTTCCGCTTCAAAACCCGGTATTTCAAACAACCAGCCCGCATCTTCGTAATCTTTAACACTCAAACGTTTAAAGCCTTTTTCTTCTACGTTTTCAACAAAGCGTACTGCCTCAATCAAGCATTCGGCAGCGGCTTTTTTTCGTCCCAAATGTGCCAAGGCCTTAGCATAATGTGCGTTGACAGAAACCATAAATTTGTGGTATTTAGGTAGCTTCTGTGATAGAATAGAACGAGCTTCATGGATTTGGGTCTCCGCCTTTTCATACTGCCCCATATGCAAATTATTGACCCCCATATTAACCAGCCTGATAGCATATTGCAGGTGCTCATTCCCAAATAGTTGAAGCGCATTTTGTAAAGTAATCTTGTACAGGGAATCCGCTACTTGGTACTTTTGTAGCTTCACATTAGCCAGGGCGAGATTATTTACACGCTGGCCATAAGCAAAGTTGTCGGTACCCAAGTACTTCTCCGTCAAACTAACCGCTTTTTGGTTCAGTTTTAAGGCCTTATCAAACTGTCCAAATGTTCCGTAGGTAATAGCCAGGTTGGATAGGACTGCTCCATATTCAGGATCTTGCTCTCCAATTCGCTGTTCGAAGAGTTCCTTCTCCTTAATGTACAAAGGCAGTGCTTTTTTATGCTGGAAGGTAGATCTATAATAATTCGCTAAAAAACCATAGGTAGCCGCGAGTTCACTTGGATCATCAAAAGCATCCTCGTTTTCTTGCCCTAGTTGATAGGCCTGCTTCAAATGCATTTCTGCAGCAGTATAATCTCCTTTATTTTTCAGGAAATCGCCATACCAAGCCAAGTTCTTAATATAGGTTGGAGATTGGGTCCCAAGTGTCGTTTTAAGCAAGTCCAAGGTTTTGTCGTAAAAGATTTCTGCCGTTTCGAAGTCGCCAAGCGCTTCGTAGGTAAAGGAGAGGCCTGAAATGACATCAATATATGCTTCGCTAGTGTCTCCGGATGCTACCGCTACCTTTTTTTCAAGCACTAAAAGTACTTCAAGCAATTCCTTAGATTTACCTAAGCGCCCCAATTCATCCTGGCGATTTTTCAAGGCCTCAATCGTCATGTCAGCCAAATCTACTTTGTCTGATAGATTTACTGTTTGGGAGCTTAAGAAAAAGGGTAACATCAAAAAAAGAACGAAAAATCTTATGTTCATGGGTGGTAACTAAATTACGTAATAAAACAATTTGTCGCTAAGCGTAAAATACAGATAGAACTGTCTCTTATACACATCTCCGAGCCCACGAGACCGAGGCTGATCTCGT
>CAJXUM010000645.1 GCA_913060855.1 uncultured Lewinella sp.
CTCTTCGTCGGCAGCGTCAGATGTGTATAAGAGACAGTCAATACCCTCCCAGTGCGAGAAGCGATAGCCATAATCGGCGATCGCCTGCAAATGAATGGGGTAATTGGCAAAATATTGACCCAAAAAAGGCCTTCCTTTGATTTCAATGTTATTATTCACCTTGATACGTCCTCCTTCCGTTGCCTGAGCCGCGACTTGTCGCAATGCCCCTGTTTTAAAACGCGACATCAGGTGCATTCGCATGTAATGTGGGCGTTCATTAGCAAAGGTACGCAGCAATTCCACTTGGCTCTCCCAGCGTCTCTTACTCAATCGCCATCGTTTGAGGTGTCGATCAATTTCTGGGGCTAATTGTTTATAGAGATCATCTATCTTCTTATTCGCATGCTCACTGGAAAAACAAGTATTCAAGTAATCTGCGAAGTGATTGACAAATTGATGTTCAAAATCTGTATTTTTTAGTAGCTTCCTTAGGATAAAGGTGCTCCAAGGTGGGTTGGGCCAGTGTGGGCCATCCTTTTCAGTATGAAAGGCCAAGCTATTATTATCATAGGCTTTACGTTCATGCAAACCATATCCCCAGTCGGTATCATACAAAATCCATCGCCATCGTCCTTCCGGGGTTTGAGGTCGCCAGAACTTGATGTTTCCTCCAGCATCCTGATTGTCAAAGTAGATTTGGGCAATCTGGTGTTGCATGAAGTTGTCGATTTCCATTAGCGTGTTGAGGTGCTCATAATTGGCTTCTACACTTAAGTCGTACCGGTCCAGAAATCGCAACATTTCTTGGTAATGGGTACGCGAACCCCGCTTGCGTATCATACGATGCTCAATGAGATCGATGCTATCTTTATCGGCTTCACTATGGGCCGCTACAAAATATCGATTGATCTTTTCTCTAATGTTATAGATGCCCCAGTATTTACCATTGATGTAGAGGTGAGAGGGACGATAAGCCTGGGTTTCAATATCCCAATCGTCTACTAAACCTGTCATTAATGCATCCCTAAAGTGCGTTTTTCCAAAATCACTTCCGGAATTTCGCAGGACTAAAAACTTGTATTTCTTTGGATTGCCTTTGCCAAAAATAGGGTAGTCGAAGCGGCTTTGACCGTAGCGGTTTCTAGCCACAAGCGCGATCGATTTTTGAGGAAATAATCGACTCATTCCGCCAAATAACCTAAAGCCTGTAGTGTTATTATAGACACAATTTCCGTCCACCTCATAGATCTCTGCATGCATGGGGAATTCGCGCCTTGTCCAGAAGTTGGCGCCTGGTTTTTGCCATAGTGAATCCACCACTCGATTTCCTTGCATGAACACCCCTCGAATGGGGTCAAATAGCATAGTAGAGGTAACGGCTAAGGATATAACTGGAAAGCGGGTAGGAGGCTCATTGATAAAGTAGGTTTGTCCGAAATAAGCAGTGCGCCCATCTTCTCCAAATACTACTACTCTGAGCACGCTTGTCGATTTGATTTTGATGGAGCCTCGGTACCGCTTGGAGCGTTTTCCGGGTTTACTACCACTTAGCGTGTAGTAAATAGCACCTTCAGAAGCATGTAAAGCAACATCTAGAGAATGGTCATAAAAACCACCTTCTTGACTGAATATAAGCTCAATCGATTCTTCGGTAAGAGGGCTGGCAGACTGGGCCCACATCCCATTAAAGGTCAGCCAGACTATCACTAATAGTGAACTAATTCTCAAAATGGCCATGTGTTGATCTGTGGTACAATTTATGTTATTTTAACAAAAGTCGGAAATTAGGAGGTAAATACTTGATTTTCTGCATGCCAGAAGCAACATAAATCACATCCTCCTTATACGCTCGATTAACGAGAGTGTTCCATTTGCTAAGAATAACTTGTCCACTTTTGCCTACTACTGAGGGAGGCAAAAATCACAGCCAAACGCTTTATACATAGGCCTTGATTCCGCCCCTCAAATAGCGGTTCTGCTAATTGGGTTTTTAAGGCCACTTGGAAAATAGCTGTATCATATTTGTGTTGTTCGCTTAGTCCTTGACATGAGCATTGTGGGCCCTTACCTCTTGTATCACTGGGTTTATTTGCTATCTACGGGACAAGTGCGTATGCCAAAAATAGTATAGAGAGGGCAGAAGCTAACTACGCTGGTTAAAACAAAGACGGCTGCAACCACTAGTAATACGATTCCTAGTATGCCGCTTATGACTTTGGTGAAAAAAAGAACGCCAACAATTAGTGCAATAACAACTCTGACGATTTGGTCAGTAGATCCCATATTCTTTGTCATCTCATACAATTTATGGTGGTTAAGGAATAAATCAGGCCATCTCAATTTTAGATCACCGGATAAATGGATGACACAAAATAACAAACTGAGTAGGTAGAATGCAGTGACCTAAGTCACCACCAATGAAATTCTTTGGTATTATTTAGGTGATTTATGGCCGGAAGTTGTTTTTAAATCATCTATCTATTGCAAATGAACTTGCCCGGAAGCTATATAGGTAGGGTGCTTTATGCGCTTTTCCATTAAATCTTTTTTCGTGTCTTTCCAAAATCCCTAGACTCAGCATTTTGCGCTGAAAAGTCGTCCGACGCAGCTTTTCTCCCAATATGGCTTCATAGACTTGTTGCAGTTCCTTCATGGTGAATTTGGAGGGCAATAGATTCATGCCCACCAGCTTTCGATCCAGGTTAAATTGTAAAGATGCTAGCGCTTTTTGTACTATTTCTTCATGCTTGAAAATGAGTGGAGGCAACTCATCAACGAAATACCAATCGATAGAATCCGATAGGGCATCGGGTTGAGGCTTCACCTTTTCATAATCGATCAGCGCATAGTAGCCTACCGAAATAAACCGATCCAGTAGCAAAGCATATTCCGTTAACGAAAACGCACTGGCTTCTAAGATCGTTTTCATGACCTCAGGTTGATGTCGATTGACATTGCCGAAGGTATGAAACTGCTCCAGGTATATTTTGTCCAAACCTGTTCGTTCCTGCAATCCTCTATGCACCGCGTCATCCAAGTTTTCATCCTGCTTCACGAAACCACCAGGCAAGGCCAACCAACCTGTATTATGGTATTCCAGCAGTAGTATTTTCAATCGCTCGCCGGAAAAACCGAAAATCACACTATCATAAGCGATATGGGGTAGGTAATTTTCCATTAGATGGCTTGAGGTTTAAATCTTTTTTGAAAGAACAGCATAATTTGATTATTATTGTCTCAATATGTGACAATAATAGTTAAATAGATCGAATTGTCAAAGAAAAATGGATGCCCTTACCCGCTAATAACCGTCTTTTCGAATAAAGTCCACTGTACTAAACCATTACGCCATGGAAACGAAACGAAGAACCTTTTTAAAACAAACGAGCATAGCTGCAACAGGTGTGGCCATGTTACCGACTACTGCTTGGTCGATCACTAAGGATACGACCGAGGCTCCTACCGATAGCATCTTAAAAAAATTGGCTGCCATCCATGATCAACGGATAAATGGGTTGTTGACTATGCAGCTGGATCAGCCAGGAACTCGCTGGGATGGTGGAATCATTAATGAATACGACATACCCAATGCACATAGCACCAAGAATTTTATTACTAAAATAGGTGGTGTATATGCCTGTAAATGGTCTACCTTCTATTTGTCACCACAGCTCGAAAAGCCCCTAGAGCGAGCCATTAGCTGTTTGTGCAATGTTCAGTATGAGGATGGAACGATAGATCTGCATTCTACTAATTTTCATTCCACGCCCGATACCGCTTTTTTGGTCAACTATCTCAGCCCAGTTTATGTGGTATTAAAACGAATAAATCGACCTGGACTGAAAAAGAGTATCGCTGGCTTGGCGCAATTTATTGAACAAGCTGGAAAATGTTTAGGGGTCGGAGGTATTCACACCGCCAATCATCGCTGGGTCGTCTGTTCCGCTTTGGCTAGGGTGCACTCCTTTTTCCCTTCTCCTGCCTATCTCGCCCGTATCGAGGAATGGTTAAGTGAAGGAATAGATATAGACCCCGATGGCCAGTACACAGAGCAAAGTGTGGCCACTTATAGCCCGGTTATTGATAACATGTTTATCACTTTAGGTAAAATATTAGGACGACCCTCTTTTTATGATGTAGTACGAAAGAACCTCGAAATGAGCTTGTACTATATACAGCCGGGCTTGGAAGTGCTCACTGATGCCTCGGGCCGACAGGATAGTGCCCAAACTCGTTATGTAAATTCCTACTATTATGCTTATCGGTATATGGCGATAATGGATCAAAATCCCGTATTTGCTGCGCTTTGCCGCCAGATGGAAGACCAAATTCCTGAGAAGATAGCAAGTTCGGCTCCGCTGATGGCCGAATTAATAGAGGAGGCTATTTTTGAACAACCGCTGCCTGTTTCAGGGCGCATCCCCGATGACTATTTTAAGCGCTTTGTCTATTCTGGCGTCTTTAGGATTCGGCGAAGTAATCTTGATCTTTCGGTGATTGAACGAAACCCCACTTTCCTGCGATTTATGAAAGGCAGGGCTGTCTTGCAATCGATGCGATTACATGCCGCCTTTTTTGGATCTAAGGGACAGTTTATGTCGGAAACAGCAGAACTGCTTGGAAAGAAAATAATATTAAGCAGGACAATGGTGCATGGGTACTTTCAGCCATTTCCTGAAGACCGTAGAACCGGCGATGGGGATTGGAGTAAAATGCCTCGTAATCAGCGAGAAATGACGGAAGTCCAAACCTTGACACCTGTCTCTTATACACATCTGACGCTGCCGACGAAGAGGATAGTGTAG
>CAJXUM010000646.1 GCA_913060855.1 uncultured Lewinella sp.
GCCTCGGTCTCGTGGGCTCGGAGATGTGTATAAGAGACAGAGTATAAGTTATGCGTAAGAATCAAAATTCTTTTTCCTTCCTTTTGAAGTTATTTCCACTAGTGCTATTTGCATTATTTTTATCAGCATGTAGTAAAGATGCTGTTGATACGGAATTAGAAGTGCAAGTCGAAGAAATAAGTTGCTTTGACTGTACAGTAGAACAAGCTTTTCCAGGCCAAGAAGGGACCACACATTCCATTCGTTTAAAAGATCAATTTTTCACCTATACGGAAATCGATGGCAACTATGTTTACGGAGGTGATATTCTACTTACAAAAAAGCAAATAGAAAAGGTAGAAGAAATTGCTCGAACGAATGAAGTGTTCCGAGGCGTTGGAAGATTGGCTGATCGTTGGCCGGGAGGAGTCATGTACTATTCTGTTGAAAAAGGACTGGCTAACAAACAGCGTGTATTTGATGCTATGGCTGCTATATCAGCTAGCACGGGTATCACTTTCCAAGAAGCCGTTACAAAAGGTAAGCCATCTAATAGAACACCAAATTATGTAAAATTCCGAACTGGATCAGGCTGTTCTTCCTATGTTGGAATGATTGGGGGATCTCAGGATATTAACCTTGCAACGGGTTGTAGCACAGGCAATACGATTCATGAAATTTGTCATGCTTTAGGTATTTACCATGAACAAAGTAGAATTGATCGAGATAGTTATGTTATTATCAACTTTGATAATATTACAGCTGGTCGTGAAAACAATTTTGCCAAAGTTTCCTCCAGTTATGCAGCTGACTATACTGCCACTCTCAACTTTGGCTCCATCATGATGTATTCTTCCTTTGCATTCTCTAAAAATGGTCTCCCTACTATTACCAAATTAGATGGCTCGACCTATACTGTACAACGAGATGCCTTGTCTTCTGATGATGTTAGTACTATCAACACGATGTACCCATAACGATACACGTCCAACAAAATGAATACGACTGTGGAAAAACATTGCCGATCCTTTTGATCGGCAATGTTTTTACTTAAGCACATTTATACTTTTATTGATAACACCCCTTTCTTTTCACTCCTACTTAACATAAGATAAATTATAAGCTAATTTTATCGCAAAAAATAACATGGCTTATTACCTTGAGTGACAAGCGTCTCAAACCAAAAAAATAGAAACAGCCGAGAAGATGTTCTACTGCGCTACTAGTTGAGCTGAAATAATCTTTCCATCCACCATCAGTTGATAAAAGTAGGTACCTGGCACAGGAGGATTCCATTGCAAATGATGCTGCCCAGCCAGCAATAAGGTAGCGGGTTGGAGATTCCTAATTAGACGACCTTGGATATCGTAGATATTTATACTGACTGTCGCTGATTGGGGTAAGGTAAAGCGCAAAGCCACCTGTTCATTAGCTGGATTAGGGCTAAGCGTCCATTCTAGCGGATTGTCCGATTCACTAACCCGCATAAGCTGAAAACGGCGAATAATGTTCAGCAAGCGAAGTGCAGCCTCGGTCATTTGTGGACGCTCAAAAGTATTATCATTACACAAAAAGGCAAGGCTCACCTCATCTGCTTCGGAGTAGTTCACAAAAGACCGGTACGTTTTATTACCACTGTGCCCGACCAAGACTGTACCATCAGCAAGGGTATGACGCATGCTGCCCAAACCGTAATCATATCCAATGAATGTGTCAGGCACTACTAAATAATCATTCATGGCTGCTTTTGAGGCTTCACTCAGCAGGTTACCTTCGTAGACGGCCTGGCTAAATCGCACTAGATCCTTGGCAGTAGATATAATGGCTCCACCAGTCCAGGCTGTGCTACAAGCGAAATCAATAGAAATGCCTAATTCAAATAAATCAAGACTTGTTCCAAAAAAACTAGACCAAGGATGCGCTAAGTTACTTGGAATCGATTCTTCTATTGGAAAGTAAGTATCATGTAAATCTAGCGGATCAAAAATATAGTAGTGGAATAGTTCAACGATCGATTTTCCTTTGATCTTTTCTAGTATTAAACCTAGTAGGAGATAGTTTGTATTGGAATAAGTCCAAGCTGTACCGGGAGAAAAATAAGGGGCTTCTACAAAAGCAGCAAAAACGTCATCAGGTCTCCAGGTTTCTGAAGAATGAGCAATTAGGGTTGAAGGATAAGTTGGGTGGTCTGTAAAGTTGTAAACGCCACTTGTATGCTGCATTAATTGTCGTATTGTAATCGTACTATCTACATTGGGGATTGCGGGTAAATACTTATAGATAGAATCTTCAAGAGATAAGAGTCCTTCTTCACTCATCAATAAAAGGGTACAGGCGGTATAAATCTTAGTTGCACTACCTATCCCCATTAATAGATCCGAAGTCATAGGCGTAGTTGCCGCATTGTTGCCGACAGCACCTGTCCAAATAGAATCATCGGGTAAAGCGATGGCAACAGAAAGTCCGACTACATCGAATTCACTTTGCAGTAAAGTAATTTCGGTTTGTAATTCGGCGGCCAAGCGCGAATCTACCTGAGTAAAAAGGGTTTGTCCAAAAATGCCAATAAGCAAGAAAGGGAATAAAAGAAGTTTCATGTTTGGGCTAATTTTATATGGGTTAAAACGAATTGTTTTCTCGCATAACAAGGCAGCCAAACACAATCTGTGATTACATATTGAAGGACGTTGTTTTCGTTAATCTACACAATGACAATCATCATGGGGCAAGGTATATTGTATCATCTTAGATTAGACTTTGATTAGAATAGTATGTATTTTGTACTGGCGCTACAATGTGAGTTGCGGATAGATTGGGAATATATATCAATACCTCCTTTTGAGCACCTAAGTAATGATCAAACAATAACTTCTCGATTTTGCTGATGATCTTTCGGCGCTATGCTTCGTTATTTTTTTCAGCCGTAGCGGTGCTATGCCTTCAAAAGATGCCTTCCCGATAGCTATCGGGATCACCAAAATCTCTATTTCAAAATGCGGAACTTATTATTTGTCCATTACTTAATCGTTCCAATTTATAAGGTTGAACGATTTGTTAGGCAGAAATTTTTATATTTCAAGGCAAAACAACTTAAGATGAAAACATTTGGCAGAATTTTGATGGTGGTTTTAGCGATTGGAGTGGGCGGCTATGCGCTACAGTTTTTGGATTTCCAGATCAAAGGTATTCTAAATGGCAAGGGAGAACTCCTTAAAAACACCCTATACCTGTGTGGTTTTTATGTCCACGTTACGGGAGGAGGAATTGCTTTGATTGTCGGGAGTTTTCAGTTCTTTCCCAAATTAAGAAATCGAAACCTGTTTCTACACAGGATGTTAGGAAGAATCTATGTTATTGCATGTGCTTTAGGTGGTATTGCAGGTTTGGGTATTGCCTTTTTCGCCGATGGAGGATACATCACGAAAGTGGGTTTTCTGCTGCTGGCGATTATGTGGTTGTATACTACCTCACAGGCTTATTTAACGATCAAACAGAAGAAAGTAGCCGCACATAAAGAGTGGATGATCCGAAGCTACACGATGACCTTCGCAGCCGTTTTATTGCGACTGCAACTCCCCATCTATTTGGGTTTAATGGGCATGGAGTTCCCTGATGCGTACCGTATTGTAAGCTGGTCTAGCTGGCTTCCCAGCCTAATTTTGATAGAATGGCTCATCCAGCGGCGAGCAAATACTAGCACGCAATTCTTTCCTTCATTTTAGGTAGGAAGCTGTTTAAATGCCGTATATTTCTGACCCGCTTGGGACAATGATCAAAGCCGATACTTTATGATTCAAGATTCAAACCGTTTTGAGACTATTATCCACCTTATTGATGAGGCCAACAAGGCTGACCCAAATCAGGAGAAATGGCAAGACAGTTTGCATCCGAAAGAATGGTTATATTCTCAAAGGATGACAGCTTGGCTCCAGCATATTTACCCAACTGCTTCCGAAGAATTGCAACTCGCAGCACATGCGCAGCATATTTGTCGTTGGGTCATTCCTCGTTCTGCCTACCCTATGGACAAAGTCGGGTATCATAAATGGCGCAAAGATCTACAGGTTTTTCATGCCGACAAAGCAGCAGATTTAATGGAACAGGCGGGTTATGATACAGAGCGTATTCAAAAGGTACAGGCTTTGCTACAAAAAAAGGACCTTCGAAAAGATCCAGTATGCCAACAATTGGAAGATGTAATTTGCCTCGTTTTTTTAGACCATTATTTTGATGCCTTTGCTGAAAAGCACGCAGATGATAAAGTGATCGACATTTTGCAGAAAACTTGGCGAAAAATGACCGCTACAGGACAGGCTGAAGCCCTAAAAATAAAATTTCCTGCTCGGGCTGAATCGTTACTTCAGCAAGCATTGAGTTAATGCATTAATCTGTTCCCTCTATAATTAAGATCTATGAAACTAAGATGTATTCACAATAGCATCCGCATCAGAATAAAGAAATCAGAAATTGAGCAATTAAGTCGAGGAATAGCCATTCGGGAGGAAGTTGGTTTCCCCGGTGCAACCCCATCGCTAATCTTTTCGTTAGAGATGAGCAGCCATTTATCTAAGGTAAGTGCTTCATTCAAAAACAATCTTATTCAGATCGTATTACCCGAGGATCAAGCTCATCGCTGGATTAGTACAGAGGAAGTAAGTATCGAAGAACAATTACCTATCAACGATACCGAACAACTTCATTTGTTGATTGAAAAAGATTTTCCTTGCAAAAACAGGGGTAGTGAAGATAAAAATGATTTTTTTGGAGAGCTAGCGAATGAAGCACCTAATGCTTGCTAATTGA
>CAJXUM010000647.1 GCA_913060855.1 uncultured Lewinella sp.
CGAGATCAGCCTCGGTCTCGTGGGCTCGGAGATGTGTATAAGAGACAGCCCCTGGAGATGACACATACGGTATCGGATCTTTTGACCGCCTTTAAACAAAAGAATGATGAAACTTAAGCTGAAAAAAAGATATCTATTTCCTTTGCTCCTAGTAGGAGGAATTGCCTTGGGCCCACAGCGGCATTTTGAAAGTGTGGATGGGGCGATTAGTCCAATAACAATGGATTTGGAGCAGGTTGAAGGTTATTTAGCGGAAAAAGAGAAGCAAGTACCCGATGTTTTCCCTGAGAACCGGGCACAGGTGATCTGGGCAGATTCGATTCGTAAAACACCTTACAGCATCGTTTATCTACACGGGTTTTCAGCCAGTGCCATGGAAGGAGCCCCGATACACCAAGACTTTGCCAAACGCTATGGCTGTAATTTATTACTGGCCCGCCTGGCCGATCATGGGCGTAATTCCAAAGAGTCTTTTCTTGATTTGACGCCTAAAATGCTGATGGAGTCTGCCAAAGAGGCTATTGCATTAGGGCAATTATTGGGCGAAAAAGTAATCTTGATGTCTTGCTCGACGGGCAGCACCTTAAGCGCTTACCTCGCAGCTGAGAATCCTGACTTAGTAGCAGCACAAATTATGTATTCCCCTAATATTGCCTTGTACAGTAGTGCTGCTGCACTGCTTACCAAACCTTGGGGCTTGCAGATGGCTCGACTTACGACCGGAGGCGACTATCGCTCTTTTACCGTCCCTGAGGGGTGTGACCCTTATTGGACCACGACTTACCGCGTAGAGGGGCTTATTACCGTCAAAGCATTGATAGATCAAACGATGAAGCCAGCTATCTTTAAAAAAATCTCTGATCCAGTTTTTATCGGCTGTTACTACAAAAATGAAGAGGAGCAAGATAATGTCGTTTCCGTAGCAGCCATGCGTGAATTCATGGATCAGGTTTCTACGCCAGCTGCCGACAAGCAATTGGTCACTTTTGATGCTAAAACTCATGTGATTGCTGCAGGCTGCCAATCTCAAGATTTGGAAAAGGTGCGTGAGGCTACTTTTGCTTTTGCCGAGCAGACCTTGGGATTAAAGCCTATTGGGGCGATAGCACAATAATCGTAAGTTATCTTAAACATTGCTGGTTTTTATTTCACCTCACTGTGGTGGCGTGCAGGTGAGCTTGTCTATCTAGCCAGATAGGTTTTACACTAATAATTCAGCGGTGCGTCTCCCATCTCTTTTTTGCATCCCTCTTAAAACTTTTATTCCGGCCTTCCCGTCCCTGTACTATAACAAGGAACGTACTTATCTAAAATGACTTTTTTCTTGTTCCATGCAACGTCCTTTAGATGGTCTTGTCTTTGAGTTTAAACAAGCTTTTTTCACCTAAAAATTGCCCAATATGCAAATTTTTACTTGGCGACGGCTGGGGGTAGCCGCATTGATGTTATTATTTATTAGTGTTGGCTTACACGCACAGCAAAAAATTGAACCTGTTACGGTTATTCAAAAAGCTACTGCTAAAGACGGTACTAAATCAGTAGTAAAGAAAAGATTTGAAGACAAGGCTTCCTTGCAGGAATACCTGCAGAAAATTAATAACGATGGAAATACTAATATCGAAATTCAAGTAAATGAGAGCACGGTTGGGAATCGCGTTATTACTATTGATAACAGCAACAAGCAAGCATTATTTCACATCAATCGTGAAGTAGATCATGCTGATTTAGCTAAAAACATGGAAAAAATGCAATTAGAACTGCATGAATCCATGAGAGAAATGAATGTGGTAGTCCGCAATGGAAGAAATGTGGTTACTAGTCATTTTACAGAGCGTACAAGTAGTGACCGCCCGATGCTAGGCATCTATGTAGGAGAAGGGAGTAATGTAGAAGGCGTAAGTGTAGGTAGTTTGGTACCTGGAGGTGGTGCTAGAGCTGCGGGTATTCAGGGAGGTGATGTTATCACGGCTATCAACGGAGTTGGAATCAAAAATCAGACCGAACTTCGGACAGAATTAAATAAATATAAGCCTGGTGAGACGATCGATGTGACTTATAACAGAGCGGGTTTAAGCTCTACGACTGAGTCTACGTTGTATCGCTCTAGAAGCAGCTCGGAAAGAGATCCTTGCGAAGTATTTATCGGGGTTTCTTTGGGTGGAAATGGCCCACAAGGCAAAGGTATCCATGTCTCTAATATTATCGGCGACACGCCAGCAGAAAAGTACGGGATCAAAGCAGGCGATGTGATTACTAGCTTTGATGGGGTTACGGTAAATAGTTTCGGCGAATTATTGCGCGAACGCAACAAGCACGAAGCAGGTGACTTTTTCAAAGTTAAAGTAGAGCGAGATGGACAGTTGACGGAAATTACCGCTCAATTCATGGATTGTGAAGAGGAAATGGAAGAGGAATTGGCCGTAGAAGAATTGGAAGAGGAAGTTCTTCCTGTAATTACCGAAACGATCGTACCTAAGGAAGAGCCAGCTTTACCTCAGACCGTGATCGATAATACTTTAGAACTAAATGATTACCAGGCTTTCCCTAATCCAACTTACGGACAGTTTAATCTTCGATTTAGTTCAGAAGCAGTGCCTACACTTGTCCGAGTGATCGATGTTAATGGCAAAGTGGTGTATAAAGAAAATATTAATCAATTTGATGGCTATTATAACAAGTCCATCAACTTGCTGAATAATGCCGCGCCTGGAACCTTGTTCTTACAAGTTATTCAGGGCCAAAAAATTAGTACTGAGAAGATAGTACTTGTGCCTAGAGCATAATACGATTGAAGTGTCAGGCGTCCGCTCGTGACGACTGAATTCAAATAATACTAAACGCCATCCACTTGGCTCCTCATAGCAATATGGGGAGCCATTTTTTTGTGGTCTCTGCCTAGGTTTTTACCTACAGTCTGGGGAATTGATTGCGGTCAACAAAGGCCTGTCAGGCTGTGTTCGAATGAGCTGGCAATAAGTGGGCACAGTTCGACTTTGCTCAGCCCTAAAGCACAAAAAAAGGCGAGAGGTTCAAAAAACTTTGCGAGAAACATGGAAAAAATTAATTTTGCAGCGCTAGAACAGCTAGTTTGCGACTACTTTTTGTCGCTGTGGAAGAAAGGTCAGGCCAGTCAGCGGCTATCTGTCATCAGCATTACTATCAAATGTCTATTAAATTAAACTGATATGGGACGTGCATTTGAATACCGCAAAGAGCGTAAAATGAAACGTTGGGCCAACATGGCCAAGGTCTTTACCAAGGTAGGACGCGAGATTGCTATTGCTGTAAAAGAAGGAGGATCCGATCCCGAGTACAACCCTCGACTTCGCTTGGCAATACAGAATGGTAAGACGGCCAATATGCCGAAGGCTAATATTGATAACGCGATCAAGCGGGCGACGGCTAAAGATGCAGAAAACTACGACGAAGTCTTATTTGAAGGATATGCGCCGCATGGCATTGCCCTCATCGTAGAAGCTACCTCGGACAACAATAATCGAACAGTAGCCAATGTAAGGCATATATTTTCGAAGTATGGGGGCTCTTTGGGGACATCAGGTTCTGTGGAGTATATGTTTACCCGCATGGGCGTCTTTAAGATAAAAGCAGAAGGCGTGGATCTAGAAGAATTGGAATTGGATTTGATTGATGCGGGCTTGGAAGAATTGAAAAGTGACGAAGATGAGATTGTGATCTATGCTGCTTTCGAATCTTTTGGGGATATGCAAAAGGCTTTGGAAGAGCGAGGTATAGCGGTAAATAGCTCTGAATTGGTGCGGCTCCCTAGCCATACTAAAGAGCTTTCAGACGAAGAAGTAGAGGATGTCATCAAGTTGATAGAAAAGATGGAAGAAGATGATGATGTAGGAAATATTTTTCACACTATGAATGAGGGCTAAATTTCTATCCACTTATGCACGACCTAGAGACGCTTCGACCACTTTTTACGGCGAAATTTGATACGAATCCTACTTTTGAAATTCGAGCCTCTGGTCGGATCAATATTATAGGAGAACACACCGATTATAATATGGGCTTCGTGCTCCCCGCGGCTATAGATAAATACATCTATTTCGTTGGGGCAAAAAATGGCTTAGATCATTTTCGTGTTTATGCAGCTGATATAGACGAATATGATACCATTGATTTAGCTGAACCATTGGTCAAGAGCGAAAAGTTGTGGACGAATTATCTAATCGGAATTCTAGATCAGTTTAGGCAACGGGGCGTGGAACTAGCTGGATTAGATTGTGTTTTTGGTGGCAATCTTCCCCTGGGATCAGGTATGAGTTCTTCCGCTGCCTTAGAAACGGGCTTTGCCACACTGGTTAAGGAAGCTTTTCAGGTGGATATCAGCAAACCTGAAATGGCACAATTGGCCCAATCCTCCTCTCATCAGTTTGTGGGTGTCCCTTGCGGCATTATGGATCAATTTGCCAGTTTGATGGGGAGGGAAAAGCAATTGGTTTTATTAGATTGTAAATCTTTAGACTTTAAATATATACCCTGCGACCTGGGCCAGTATCAGATCGTTTTGATTAATTCGAAAGTGAGCCATAATCTAAGTGATTCAGCCTATAAAACCAGGGTGAAAGAATGCGGAGAAGGCGTGGCTGTTCTCCGTAAATACCAGAAAAATCTAAAGAGCTTGAGAGACGCCAGTACCGACTTGGTATTAGCCCATAAGGCTGAGCTAGGAGAGACGGTCTTTCGTCGCTGCCTCTATGTCACCAGTGAGAACTGTCTCTTATACACATCTGACGCTGCCGACGAAGAGGA
>CAJXUM010000648.1 GCA_913060855.1 uncultured Lewinella sp.
GAGATCAGCCTCGGTCTCGTGGGCTCGGAGATGTGTATAAGAGACAGGGATGGAAAAGAGCTAAACGTCATCATGGAGTGTATTGGTGGGAAAATATTCAAAATAGGCTATGATGTATTGGCCCAACAAGGTCGAGTAATCATTTATGGCCAGGCGCGCTATGCGGCTCCCGGCGATCGCCCCAATTACCTCCGCTTGATCTGGCTCTATCTCACCCGCCCCAAAATCGATCCACAGCAGTTGCCGCAAGATAATAAAGGAATACTAGGGTTCAACCTGATTTGGCTCTATGAAAGAGTCCATATTATGGAAGAAATATTGAAAGAAGTCGAGGCCATGGACTTGCCGAAACCAACGGTAGGTCATACGTTCCCGTATGATCAATTTCATGAGGCGGTGCGCCTCTTCCAGACGGGAAAAACGGTGGGGAAGGTGGTGATTACCACCTAGTTCAGTTCAGGGGGTGAGTTATTCACCCCCTGAACTGAAGTTTTTCTCAAGGGGTGAGTAATTCACCCCTTGAGGAAAAAACTAAAGCTGCTTAATCTTAATGTTGCGGAACCAAACCGTATCGCTATGATCCTGCAAGCATAGACGTCCCTTTCGAGATTGGCCAAAGCTTTTCCAGTTCTTAAACTTACTGCCAGCAATCATAGCATTCCATTCTGGCGTAAACATTTCAAACTTAACCACCTTCACGCCATTTTGCCAGAAACTAGTCTTGCCATTCTTGATGCGAATTCGTACAGAATTCCATTCACCAGCAGGCTTTACGGTTTCTTTTTTGCACTTGATCATGTCGTATAGGTCTCCTGCACGATGCGTAATGATTTTGGCATCAGGGTGGCATTTATTATCCAATACTTGCATTTCCGGGCCAGTGTGATAAGGCTTTTCATAACCTTCTTCTGTCACATTAAACATGATACCACTATTGCCACAATCGGAAATTTTCCACTCCAATCGGAAATCAAAGTTTTCATATTCTGTTTCAGTCACGAGGTCTCCCCCTTTCACTGACTTGTCAGACTTATCAAGCATTAAGGTACCATCTTGTACTTTCCAAGCGGGGCCGACTCCTTCTTCTTTGAAATTACGCCAGCCATTGGTCGTCTGTCCATCAAATAAGGTTTCCCAACCCGCGTCTTCTTCCGCTAGGGTCAATGTGTTTGCCATTTCAGCTTCTACCACATCCGCCGTTCCGGGCATCCAGGCAGTCAGCGCGATAAAACCTATCGCAACAAAAAAAATACTTAGATACTTCATTTGTCTTATTTATCTTGTTTATCAAAAATTGGTTTGAAAGAAGGTTTCTAAAGTTCAGCACCTTCCTAGACAAAAGAAGGGATTTATTAGGCAAAAACTAAATTTTGCGCCTGGCTTTTTAGCAAATTAAACTAGGCTAAGCGGCATATTACGCTCCTACAGCTAGCACTCTTCCATAAACCATTTCGGCAAGTCCTTGTTTTACCCCTGAAAGTTTAATTAAATTTGCACAATCATCATCAATGTCTCACAAAGATCACGAATTGGAGAATCTCGTCATACCATCAAATCCGGAGGAGGATGATCCGACCGCAGCGGAACGGAAAAAGGATCACATTGAGTTGGCATTCCGCTCACAGGTAGAGATTGCTGCCCTGGATGATCGATTCTACTACGAACCCCTACTCGCTGCTCATCCTAAAACAGCTGAGTCGTCTAGTTTTGAGTTCCTCGGTAAAACATTAAAGGCTCCGCTTTGGGTCTCTAGTATGACGGGCGGAACTAAAATGGCTCGTACCATCAACCATAACTTGGCCCGCGCTTGTGCCGATTTTGGTATGGGAATGGGGTTAGGTTCATGTCGGTCTTTACTGTTCGGAGATGAGACATTGCCCGATTTTGATGTAAGAGCTATCATGGGAGATGGACTGCCTTTGTTTGCCAACTTAGGTATTGCCCAGGTAGAGCAATTGGTAGAGCGCAAAGAAATATTCCGTATTCCTATTTTACTGGATAAGTTAAAAGCCGACGGCCTCATTATCCATGTCAATCCTTTCCAGGAATGGCTACAACCAGAAGGAGATCATCTAAATCATCCACCAATAGTAACTATTGAAGCGATATTAGATGCCCTGGATATACCTATTATTGTAAAAGAAGTAGGGCAAGGAATGGGGTACAAAAGCTTGGAAGCTTTGCTCCGACTGCCACTTGCTGCGATTGACTTTGCGGCCAATGGCGGCACTAATTTTGCTAAACTAGAACTGGCGCGATCCAGCGAATTAGAACGAGATGCCTATGCTAGGCTGGCCAATATCGGTCATAGCGCTACAGAAATGGTGGATATGTGTAATCGCCTAGTGGATGAGCTAGGAAATCAGCGCAAATGCTCCGAAATTATTATCTCTGGAGGAATTCGTCACTTCTTGGATGGTTACTATTTAACAGAAAAATGTACCTTAAGCAGTATCTATGGCCAGGCTTCCCAGTTTTTAAAGTACGCCAGGGGAGATTATGAAACTTTGAGACAGTATGTCGATACCCAAATCAGGGGACTACAACTTTCCAAAACCTTCCTTAGCCTGAAACCATGAATCTAATAGAACAAGACACCTATCAGCCCGATAGCAAAGGGCAGAAAAGCTTGTCTGATGATTATCAACAAGTAAGTACCGTAAAGATGCAGGATAAGACCGTAAGTGGGTTTTCTAAATTATCCAAACGTGGGAAGCTGCGTTGGGTAGCAGAACATTTCTTCAAAGACCCTGAACGGGTTATCCAAGAATTGAAAAGTTTCTGGCACAAGGACGAGAAGCAACAGAAAATCTTAGATGATTTTAGTGAAAATACGATCAGCAATTTCGTGCTGCCTTATGGCGTTGCCCCCAACCTAATGGTCAACGACAAAACCTATGCGGTACCTATGGTGATCGAAGAAAGCTCGGTGGTAGCCGCCGCTTCTAGTGCCGCCAAGTTCTGGTTGTCCCGTGGTGGGTTCAGAGCGGAGGTATTGGATACCCAGAAACTGGGCCAGGTCCACTTTTCATGGAAGGGAGAGAATCAGAAGTTGAAAGACTTATTTCCCCTAATAGAAAAAAGACTTCGCAAAGAGGCCGCTTCCTTGAGCAAAAACATGGAGAATAGAGGGGGCGGGATTTTATCAATCCAACTCCTTGATCTAACGGAACTGGAAGCCGATTACTATCAATTGAAAGTAGCTTTCGAGACCTGTGATTCCATGGGGGCCAACTTTATCAATTCTATACTCGAACAGTTTGGCCAGAGTTTACGGCAGTTCTTGGCTCAGCAAGTCCATTTAACAGAAGAAGAGCGGGAGGTCGATATTATCATGGCCATCTTGTCTAATTATACTCCCGATTGTGTCGTCCGAGTTTGGGTAGAATGCCCTGTGCAGGATTTAAAAGGGGCTTGTAAAGACTTAGATGCGGATAGTTTTGCCCAAAAATTTGGCAAAGCAGTCCGAATAGCGCGGCTCGATCCGTATCGTGCTACCACCCATAATAAAGGTATCTTCAATGGTATTGATGCCGTGGTATTGGCTACCGGTAATGACTTTAGAGCCATCGAAGCTTGTGGACACACCTATGCCGCACGCGATGGTCAGTACAGAAGCTTGAGTCAGTGTGAAGTGAAAGATGACACCTTCAAATTCTGGATGGATATTCCCTTAGCTATTGGTACGGTTGGCGGTTTGACGAAATTGCATCCCTTGGCACATCGCTCCTTGGAATTGCTCGGTAATCCTAATGCGCAAGAGCTAATGATGGTGATTGCAGCTACTGGTTTGGCGCAAAACTTCGCAGCAGTTCGCTCCCTAGTCACGACAGGAATTCAGCAAGGACATATGAAAATGCATTTGCTCAATATTTTGAATCACTTGGGTGCCAATGACCAAGAAATCAAAGAGGCTATCGTCTACTTTAAGGACCGAGTTGTCTCTTTTACTTCGGTACGTGAATTCTTAGACTGGGCTCGAGGGATCACGCCTACACTTGCAGAATGAGTACTTTTTCATTCGATTTCCATACCCATACCAAGGGTAAGTTACTACTCAGCGGAGAATACTTTGTCTTAGATGGGGCCTTGGCCTTGGCCATTCCTACCCGCCTGGGACAATCCCTGCTCGTACAGTCAAATAAGCAAGAAAAAGAAAGAACTATCCAATGGGAAAGCCTCGATAAAAACGGCCAGGTTTGGTTTTCAGCTACCTTCCAATTAGCTCCTTTGACCTGTCTATATACTAATGATCAAAAAACAGCAGAACGACTACTGCAAGTCTTCAGCGCTATAGAAAAGCAAAAACCTACCGCCTGGGCCAATTGCCCCGCCCTTGATATCCAAACAAAGTTGGACTTCGACCGCCAATGGGGCCTCGGCACCTCCTCTACCCTGCTCGCCGCCCTCGCTGAGTGGCAGCAGATCAACCCCTATCAACTACTCTGGGATACCTTCGGCGGTTCGGCCTACGACATCGCTTGCGCTACCGCAAAAGGGCCCATTGTATATATCTTAAACGACAAGAAACCGTTGGTGGAGAGTGTTTCTTTTAAGCCCAATTTTGTTGATGACCTATACCTTGTTTATACCGGCCAAAAACAGAATAGCCGAGAAGGCATCCAACGTTATAAGTCATTAATAAAAGATACGGATACCTCCCACTTGATCGATAAGGTAAGCCTGCTAAGCCTTGAGATGTTACGCACGAAGGACCTAGCCACTTTTGAACCTGTCTCTTATACACATCTCCGAGCCCACGAGACCGAGGCTGATC
>CAJXUM010000649.1 GCA_913060855.1 uncultured Lewinella sp.
GGCACTGAGTTACAATGGATTATTCTGTTCTCAGTGCCTCCTTTTTTTAGCCGTTGGGTTAACTTCTCAAAGTCAGCCGTTGCAGGTGTTTCCCACCTGTAACTATAGACCAAATTGCTGCTTCACCATTCCCACAAACTCCTCCTCATCTAGCTTTTTCCGATTATCCAGCAATCTTTCAGCATCCAAGCCTGCTCTATAGCGCAGCGTATTCGTTTCATCAGTTGCTGCTTTGTAGATAACATCCGCTACCAAAGTGGCCGGAGATGCATTACTCCCCATCGCTTGGAAAGATTTAAATAAGGCGCCAACAATAGGCTGGTATTCGATCATTTCCTCATTATTGCTGAAATCGAATGAACGACCGCCAAAATCAGTAGCAATCAAACCAGGTTCCACGATTTTCACTTTCACGCCAATCTGCGCCATTTCAAAGCTCAAGGCTTCAGATATTCCCTCCACTGCAAACTTGGTCCCGTGATACAGCGAGCCTAACGGAAAGGTTATTTTACCTCCAATCGACGATACATTGATAATAATACCGGATTTGTGCTTACGAAAATGAGGTAGTATCCCTCGTGTTACGTCTAATAGGCCAATTACATTGGTATTGAATTGTCGGATAATGCTTTCTCTCGGGAAAGCCTCCAATGGTCCGTAAGCGCCATAACCTGCGTTGTTTAACAAGACATCGATCTTACCAAACTTCTCAATACCTCCTTCAATCGCCTGTTGGATAGAATCCAAGTCCAAAACATCCAGTCGACTAACTAGTACATTATCCAAACTGCTAAGCTCCGTCTCTTTTTCTGGTGCTCTCATCGTAGCGACTACATTCCATCCTTTAGCTTGGAATAATGCTGCGGTTGCTTTGCCAATGCCACTACTGGCCCCTGTGATTAGAATTGTCTTATTCATGTTGTTTCTATTTCTTTTCCTTGCTTAATAATAAGACAAATATCGGGTAGATCGAAAGGACATGTAAACACAAAACGAGAAAAGAGAAACACAATTTCCTGATTATGGTGCAAGACATAAAAAAAGGGCCGCTAGGCCCCATCTATGGTAGAATCGAAATCAATTAGATTGCCGATACTCCTGCGGAGTCAAGCCCGTTTTACTTTTAAATAATCGACTAAAATAATGAGGATAGTTGAAGCCCAACGTATAAGCAATGCCACTAATCGTATCGGTAGAACTCAGCAGCAAATTCTTGGCCTTATTGATCAGAAAATCATTAATGTGGTCTTTGGCCGTACGACCAGTTTCCTTTTTGAGCAAATCACTCAGGTAATTAGCTGAAAGGTGACACTTCTCTGCTAAATAAGCAATGGAAGGAGGCCCCAATTCCACTAATTTACCGGTCGTATAATAATCTCTAAGCAAGGATTCAACTTTCGAAATCATATCCTTATTACGAGCGGTTCGGGTGTTAAACTGACGTTCATAATATCGTACACAATAGTTCAAGAGCAATTCAAGGTTGGAAACTAAGACCTGCTGGCTATGATTGTCAATCCGCTCTTTGATTTCTGATTGAATCATGTCGACACACTGAGTGACCGTTTTTTGCTCCTGATCAGACAGATGCAATGCCTCAAATACCTCGTAGGAAAAGAAAGAATACTTTTCCATTTGTGAGCCCAGCGCGGTATTTCTGATCAAATCAGGATGAAAGTATAGCATCCAACCCTTCACTTCATTCAGCTTTTGTGCCTTCTTAACCGATAAGACTTGCTGAGGGCCCGTAAAAATCAATACCCCTTCATTGAAATCGTAATGGTTTCGACCATAATCCAACCCACAGCTAGCGTCCTTGAGTGCGATACAGTACATATCGGCAGCAAACCTAAGCCCTATCCGCTCTTCCCCATAAGCCAATTTCGATACATCTATAATGGTGATGAGTGGGTGGGTCGGTTTCCCCATACCCATTTGTTCATGTAGCTGATGGATTGATTTTTGCCGAATGATTTCATCTCGCATCTTTCTAATTTGGTTCTCTGACAACTTTTGTGGTCAGAGAAGGTCTACGTTTTGATCTTCTGGATAATTGTTGACTCCATAAAAGTCTACAATCCAACGCATACCACCACACACAAATCCAACTATTCATAACACAAATTAGGGAATCGCGGTCATTTTACTATCGTCATTAGTGATCATCCCACATATTTCAACCGTAATACCTGCTGTTGAGTCGGTTCATGCACTTGAGACTCCATGAATTTAAATCCATACTTATCGTAAAACGGCCTTCCGATCCCATTGTTTTCAAATACTTCTACCTCTAGCGTTTCATGTAATGGTCTGACATAATTGACCAACTGTGTTCCGATTCCTTGTGAATGATGATGTGGAAAGACAAATAACCCACCAATTTCATTACCCAGCATGCTAATAAACCCAAGAACATTCCCTTCCTTTTCATACACCCAAGTTTCTGCATTAGGGAGATAAAGTTCCCGCATGTCTATTTTTGTCTTCGCTACGAATTCATCGGCTAAAAAGGGATGAGCCAAGGTGGAGGCGGCGTACCAAATCTCCAGGATACTATCGGTGTCTGTTGTTTTATATTTTCTAATCATTGTGATCTTATTTTAGCACAAAGTAAGCAAAAGAAGAGGTGGCTTTCGTGCGAGTTTATAAACCTGTACTTCTTACAGCGCTCATTCTTTTTCTACTTCTTTCCAATATTTCTTTGGCGTTTTACCCATCATTTTCTTAAAGAAGCTATTGAATGCCGTTTTCGAATTAAAACCACTATCGAAAGCGATGGCGAGCAGGGTCAAATGCCGATGGCGCGGGTCCGCCACCCTCTTCTTGAAGGCTTCAACACGATAGGTATTAATGTATTCAGCAAAATTTTTATCAAAGCACTCATTCAACAACTGAGAAAGATAATTGGGATGGAGTGGTATCATTTGAGCTAGGCTCCGCAGACTTAGATTGGGATCAAGATGGGGTTCCTTTTCTGACATCAAGGCCACAAGTTGACTTTTATACCGATCCATGTCTGCCTTCTTCAGGGGAGATTTCTTGTATTTTTTACGGGTGCGTAATGTCAAAGGCTTTTCCTCCCCGAAAATTTGCTTCATCTTATCTTGAAACTCCGTTTTTGACCGCAGCCTTTTCAGCAAAGGCTCATGATGCAACAATAACAACATGGGAAGTCGCTCTTGCATTGCCTGCTCCATCACCTTCAGGGCCCGCTCATCATCGCCAGCTGTGGAGTGCACCAAAATCAGAAAGGTCAGTGCTCTGCCTCGAGCCGGGGTATTGGTAGCTTCCTCTAGTTGCTCAATCCCTGCTGCTACCCTTTCCGCATTCCCTTGTAGGGCATAGGCCAGTGTTATTCCTTGCAACTTAGATAAATCCTTTTCGCTGGAAGCAGGCAGATCCTGATAAGCAGCCAAGCCATCCGCAAAACGCCCTTGCAATAAACAAATAGCCGCTATCATCACCTGTGAAAACAAAAAATCAGGATCGAGCGCTAGACTCTTTTTATAGGCTCGTAATGCATCTTCATATTTTTCCTGGAAGTAATAAAAAACACCTTTATGATAATGGGTGCTTGCATCAAAAGGATTAAGGCGAAGCGCAATGTCCTGGTAATGCTCGGCTGCTGCATAATTGCCCTGACTAATCAGGATCAGTCCCAAGAGTTGATGGGCATCTGAATAGCTAGGTCGTTGTTGGATGGCTTTGGCTAGTAGTTCACAAGCCCCAGCTATATCCCACTTTTGCCAATAGTGTATTTGAGCCAATTGATATTGACATTCAGGTAAATCGGGTTTCAATTCAATCGCCCGCTGAAGGTAAGCATCGCCTTCTTTAAAGGCCTGCGCGGTGGGCATGACGCCGAGGTAACCCAAGAAGCTATAGACGGCGTGAATCTCTAATAAAGCCAAAGGAAAACTAGGCACACTTTCTATCACTTTCAGCAGTATGGCTAGTGCTTCTTCCGCATTGGGTTTATTTAATTGCCGGGCTAAAAACCTAGCCTTGAGAAAAGATTTATAGACTGCAATGGGAACCTGGTAAGACGCCATTATTTCATCCTCAATATCAAAATGCCCCAAATTCTCTCGCAATCTATCCGCTATCAATAGACTGATTTCATCCTGAACGGCGAAAATATCGTCCATTGAGCGGTCGAATTTCTCCGACCAAAAGTGGAATCCATCGATTACCTTAACGAGCTGAACCGTAATACGCACCTTATTATCCACTACTCGAATACTTCCTTCCAACATAGAGGCTACGCCCAGGCTGGCTCCAATTTCAGGAATGGCCAGCGTGGTATTTTTAAAAGCGTAGGAGGAAGTACGAGCCGTCACCTCAAGCCCTTCTACCCTCGTTAGGGCATTAATAATCTCTTCTGTAATCCCATCACAAAAGTATTCATGTTCTGATCCCCGGCTCATATCTACAAAGGGAAGAATCGCAATAGATCTAGGTCCGGGAAGCGCCATAGCAGGCTTGTCTTTCATCTTCGTACAATTTCCCTATAAGATCACAGGTTCCGACAATTTACTAAGAAGTTGTTTAATTTTCTTTTTTGATGCCGATAATGATTCGTTTTTTGATTTGACAAATAGCCTTGGCAGGCGGCCTAAGAGATGCTATGTTAGTAACCAAGTCATTCCCCCAAGTGTTCTCTACCAATCCTCCTCAATATTTGCTAATACCAATGCTATATTAACCATTAGTACAGATAATTGCTGTCTCTTATACACATCTCCGAGCCCACGAGACCGAGGCTGATCTCG
>CAJXUM010000650.1 GCA_913060855.1 uncultured Lewinella sp.
CTGCACAGATAGGCGTCGATACCATGGCTTGCTTGAAATAGGTCCCCGTTTGGGCTAGCTTATCCATTTCTGGCGTATGAATCAATTCATTTCCCGCATACCCCAGGGCATCAAAACGTTGGTCATCGGTGAGGATGAAAATGATATTGGGTTTCTTGTCATTTTGGTTTTGGGCGACTAGGGTCCCAGAAGTAAAAAGGGCAATAAGGCCTATCGTTAAGCCAATCAGCTGCTTGCACATGGATAATATGTTTATTAATGCTTGAATAAGTTGGTTATTTTACGTGGCAAGTACCTCTTCCAATTTGTCCACCATATCCGACGAGCCAGCATAAAAGGGTGTCCGCTCATGTATCTCCTCGGGAACAATATCCAAAATTGTCTGCCGACCGTCTGAAGCTTTTCCTCCTGCTTGCTCCATCAGAAAAGCCATCGGGTTGCATTCGTATAGAAGTCGCAATTTGCCATTCGGTGCTTTACTGGAAGCGGGGTACATGTAAATGCCCCCTTTTAGAAAGTTTCGATGTAAATCAGCAATCATAGAGCCAATGTATCGTCCTGTATAGGGTCGATTGGATTCAATATCTATTGCTTTACAGTAGTCAATATAAGCCTTTACCTCCGGTGAGAAATAGGCATGGTTCCCTTCATTAACACTATATATCTTTCCGTCATTTGGCACTTGCATATTGGGATGCGAAAGATAAAACACCCCAATTCCTGGGTCATAGGTAAAGCCATTCACGCCATTTCCAGAAGTAAAAACTAACATGGTAGAGGAGCCAAAAATCACGTAACCCGCTGCTACCTGTTTTCGCCCGGCTTGTAAGAAATCCGATAGCACTGCCGGGGTCCCTATCGGGGATAATCTTCGATAAATCGCGAAAACCGTTCCAATCGATACATTTACCTCTATATTGGAGGAGCCATCAATGGGGTCGATCAAAACGATATATTTCCCGTTCACACCGGCCTCATTTTCAAAAATAATGGATTGCTCCTCTTCTTCTGATGCGATACCGCAGACTTCACCTCTCGCCTTCAAGGCATTGATAAACAACCTATTGGCATACACATCCAATTTCTTCTGTTCTTCTCCCTGGATGTTTTCATTTCCCGCGCTCCCCAAGATATCGTCTACCAGTCCGGCCTTGCTAATTTGGCTATTCATGACCTTTGCCGCCAAACGAATGGCACTTAGCAGACGACTCAACTCCCCTTTGGCATAGGGAAAATCAGCTTGCCTTTGTACAATAAATTCTCCTAGTGTGATGAATCCATTCATGATAAAACGTTTTAGAACATTTGTAATTCATGCTACTGGACCTTAGTCATCAAGTTGCCACCAGTTTTCAATTTCCTTCGTCAGGCGTGCCACCTCTTCCGGATAATCGGCTGCTACGTTGTCCAACTCCAAGGGGTCCTCTGCTAAATTAAAGAGTTGGACAGTATTAGCGTAGTAGCCAGCAATGTTTTCTTTTCTAGTGGTAGCCTCTTTTTCTACCATTTCATTATTCGGTAGGATTAACTTCCAAGTCTTCTCAATCGCAATTTTATACAGTAGGCTTTCGCTTGGAGCATCTACATTGCTAATATCATGATCATAGGCTTCTGCAAATACCACTTGCCGATTGTTGAGCTGATCCTCATCTAGGGCGTTGATACCTGGAAGACTGCCTTTGTCCAAACCGAGGAGACTTAGCACCGTTGATACCATATCCACATTACTCACGACGTTTTGGGTATCAAATTCTGGTTGAATAATTCCAGGATACTTAAACATCACTGGTGTTCGGATCCCTCCTTCATGAGGCGCCCTTTTAGACCTAGGCGCATAGCCTCGAGCGTCAATAGATTGAATCCAGCCATTGTCACAGGTGTAAACAATAATCGTATTTTCTTCCAATCCCTTTTCCTTCAGGTGATTGAGCAAATCGCCAGTTGTTTGATCAAACCATTCTACCATGGCCCAATATTTAGCAATGAACGGACTAGGAGCTACCTTCAGGTACTTCTCCTCCAATTCTTTGGGTGGATTGTGAGGCGTGTGAGGTAAAAATGGCGCATACCAAAGAAAGAAAGGCTTATTTTCGGCATTCGACGCTGCTATAAAATCATAGATCGGGTCTAGGCCTTCGCGCGCGATCTTTAAGCCCTCGTCACCATGTCTTCCTCCCCTCGTATAGTCTCCATGCGTCATTCCTTTATCAAAACCCGCATCTGTAGCTGATCCAACCCACCATTTTCCCGTTTGGAAAGAGCGATACCCATTCTCCGCTAGGGTTTGCGTGATCAATTTGTTTTTATAGAAATTAGCTGCTAGCGTTTGGTAGGCCTTGTTTCTTTGTACGGGGTAGCTGTTGTCGGGAAATACCCCATCTGCTGCTACCTTCCCATAACTTTTAGGGCCTTCATATTCCACCACTGGATCATTACCGGTAATACCGTGTTGATGCGCATACAGACCAGAAATCATGGAGGCCAAAGATGGACTACATAGAGGTGCTGTGGCATACCCCCTGGTAAACGTCCGGGATTCGCGAGCCAATTGATCAATATTGGGTGTTTCTATGAATTCATGCCCCATAAAACTATAATCACCATACGATTGATCATCGGAAATGATAAAAATGATATTGGGCTTTTGAGCGTCTACCTCTTCCTTTTTTTCTTTACAAGCCATCAACACGATAGACGTGATCACCAAAAAACTAACGAGCCTGATTAACTGTCGCATGGATTCTATGTTTAAAGCTTACCCAAAAACAATTGTAGTGCCATTTGAGTCTTCAATACTATACCTAAGCCGCCTTTTCCTTTTGAAAATATTTACTCAAGCCCAGGTATAATAGTCCACAACTTATCCAAGCTGGTAAAGTTAGGAAAGACAGAAAAATACCCTGCGTTATAGCAATAGAATAAAAGACACCAAAGCTGATTCCCCAAGCTAACAAGACTGCGATGTTAAAAGAAATACCAGCTTTTTCTGCGTAGTTCTTTACTATTCCTATCCTATCCGCAAAGAAGTGTTCAAAGACAATAATTGCCCCTACAGGTGCTAGTATAAAACCATATAGCGCCACAAAATCGAGGAGCTTCATGGCAAAGGCGGGAAACAAGCCTGCTATCGTAGCGATGGCTCCGGCCAAAATAGTTACCCAAAAAGTAGAAGCTTTCGGAAACAGCGCTTGAAAAGCCAAACCCGCTCGATATATCGTAGGATTGGCGGTCGTCCAGCCTGCGATAACTACCGCTATAATACCAAATATGCCGATCGCATTATAAGCCAAAGGACCTGGTGCTACCGGAGGAGCCTGGCCGTCTGATAAAAAGCCTTGTGCTTCGGGCGATTGTAGATAAACGGCGTACAAAAGAGCCGCAGAGATCCAAGCCATATAATGCCCTACATACATTCCCGCAGCTGTCGTCCAGCCAATATTTGCATCTTTAGCATAGCGAAAAACGGATAAATCCGACATCCCTATGTGCATGGCTGCATTGCAAAACCAAGACCATAGCATCACATGCCAAAAAGTATATTTGATTTGACCAGGAAAAGGATCTGACCCTTCGCCCCAGATATTCCAGAAGTCAGAAAAATTCTTGACGCCCAACTGCCCTAATGCGACAATACCACAGGCCAAAAAAGCCAATACGATGAAAGGAGACATCCAATTGGCGGCCTTCGAGACGGCATCATATCCTCTTGCAGCAATGACGGAGATGATAGCCCCGACAATCAGCACGATCACAATCCAACTTATGCCCGTGGGCATCGTGTCCGTCAATTTCGGCATCTCCATGTCGAATGGTATACCCACAGCCGTGGCCGACACCGTAATCATAGCCCCCGCCAGAAAGCAAAATAGTAGTCCATTGGCCACATTATAGAAGCTGACCAAGTTTTTACCGCAGATTTTTTCTAGCTGATAATACAAGGTGAGTCGATGCTTGACTGCAATTTCTGCCGTTAAAAACCGCCAACTTAGGACGGCCAGGAAGTTGCCCAGTAATAGTCCGATGATGAGATCAAAGGCACTAACACCTGCTGTTAAAAAGAGTGGGCCAATCATGAATTCTGTTCCTGCTGCATGCTCACCCGCATACATGCCCAAGAAACTTTTCCATGACTTCCTGTGGGAAGCCGGGACCGCTTGCCTTTCAAATTCTTCTGATTGTAAGGCTGGTTGGTTTTCGTTTGTCATCTTGTTGGTTTTGATGCTGCTAAGTAGACTTTAGTCCCGGATCAAATGATTCGGAAAATCGTTTACCCTTTCGCAGCATAATTGTTCCATAACTTGTTGTAGTTGTGTTTTTAAAATCGAGATGGTATGCGTCCCTCCTGCTTTTCCTAAAGCGGCAACACCATACATGAAGGATCTTCCCAAGAAAGTAAAATCTGCTCCACTCGCCATTGTACAAGCAATATCTGGCCCTGTCCGTATCCCACTATCCATCATCACCGTGATTTGATCCTTGTATTTGGCGGCAATGCTTGACATAGGCTTGATGGACGATTGCCCAGCATCCAATTGCCGTCCTCCATGATTAGATACGATAACGCCATCTAATCCCAAACGAATCGCTTTCTCCGTATCCTCTTCACTAGCTACTCCTTTCAATACCAATTTGCCTTTCCACATATCGCGGATCGGCTTGATTTTTTCTTCATTGAGGCGCCATGTAAAGGTTTTATTCATAAATAAGCCGAGGTGTCTCAAATCTGTCTCTTATACACATCTCCGAGCCCACGAGACCGAGGCTGATCTCG
>CAJXUM010000651.1 GCA_913060855.1 uncultured Lewinella sp.
CAGCGTCAGATGTGTATAAGAGACAGATTCACAGAAGATTGGTTGGTAAAGTTGGAATGTTCTATAAAACTGAAGACCAACTGATTGGTACTTTCTATACCGTCTCTTGCAAAATCATCTTCTCGATAATTAAAGCCAGCAGTGATGGTCATGTCCAGGCCTGTTGCAATATCATCGAAGCTAGCCGAAGCGAAGGCATTGTGATCCCAAATGGTATTTATGATATCAGTCGTTCGATACATCCCATTATTGACCGTAGCATAATCGTTACTCGCCAAGCCAATACGATTCACTATATACTCTTGCCGCTCGGTGTAGGTGTCAATCCCTAGTCGGTAGGTTAGATTAAGCCAATTCAAAGGCTTATAACTTAGCGCTGTCTGGCCAAAAACACGATTCACAACGCTTGAATTCCGTGCATACTTAGCCGTCCATCTGGGATTGAGAATATCATTACCACTACGATAATAAACCGGTCGATTATCCGAAGGAGTCTCGAAAGGCAAGCCAATCAAATCGATTCCTCTTGGCACATAAAAAACATCAGAGAAAACAGACAATCCACCCCCTGCGAAAATCCCGCTACCATCACCATAACTAATCGGTGGTGTTTGGAAATCAGTTTTCACAAAGTTGATTGTACTACTCAAGGTTAAATTGTTGGCGAGTTCCATACGGCCCCCTACACCAATGTTGATTTTACTTACCTTGTTTCCAGGCAAGAAACCTTCATCCTCTGTATAGCCAAAGGATCCACTGAAGCTAGCTTTCTCCGTACCTCCCTGCATGTTTAGCGAAGTATTCAAGACATAGCCTTTGTTGAAAAATGCTTCTGTACTATTGTAATTTCGATAGTCATAGCGCTGGCCAGCAAATTCGGGAAATTGAACCTTCAATGAAGGATCAGTGAGCCGATCTAAGGGGTGCTGGACTTGTCCTTGCGCATCCACACCACGGCCGCCTCGGGTATTGAAATTTGGCCCCCAGTTACTGAAGAAGAAACCAAAGTTTTGGTGAAATCCACCTCCATAATTGGTTTGATAGTCAGGTAGAGAAGCAATTTCAGTAGAAAAATAAGACTGACTAAGGGTCACTGCTGTCTTATCATTTAGCTTTCCAGTCTGTCCATTTTTTGTCGTAATAAGTACCACGCCGTTACGGCCTTGTTCCCCATAAGTCACCGTAGCACTCAGTCCTTTTAATACACTAATACTAGCAATATTATTAGGATCTAGATCAAGGAAACGACTAGAAGAAGCCTGGCCACCTTCCAAGAAATCATTGGTCAAGTTATCCTTATTGGTATTTGTATTGAACGGGACACCATCCACTATAAAGAGCGGCTGATTACTACCCGTAAGAGAGGAATAACCTCGAATAATAACATTAGTCCCCGATCCACTTACTCCACTAGTTGAAGTAACATTAACGCCTGCCACTCGACCTTTGAGCAATCGCGTGACATCAGATTCAGATTTTTGAGCAATATCCTCCCCGTCGACAGTACCGACGGAATAGCCTAAGGCTCTCTTTTCCTTTTGGATCCCTTGTGCTGTGACAATCACTTCATTCAAGGCTAAGCCTTCTTCCAGTGATACATCAATTACAGTAGATATTCCTATACTAATTTCCTGTGGCGAGAAACCAGTATAGCTGAATACAAGTACACTTGCTCCATCAGGAACAATAAGTTGATAGGTACCATCAATATCGGTAATGGTACCTGAGGTCGTACCTTTCACTAACACACTAGCACCGATCAAGGGTTCTCCCGACTTATCGGAAACTGTTCCCTGGATATTACGCTGCTGTGCGAAAGACCAACTCACAAGTGTAAACATCAAAATCCCAAGAATTGAGACTCTTTTCATAAAACTAGATTTAAGTAAAGAAATAATTTGGTCACCCGGGCCAGACACAATGGGTCTGACCATATCATTTGTTTAAAGCATAGTAATCGCAGGCCTCTCTTGGTACAGAGAAGGCATAGCGAGTTCTTTAATCAAACTAATCCGGTAACTAAAGTGGGTCTCGGAACATTGACTTGACAATACGTTAGCTGTTCGGTCAATCCACAACAAACAAAGGAGTCCCACCAAATAGGAATTGTCCTATTCGCTGGCTATAACAAGGTGGCAAAGCGTTCGCTATTTAAATAATCAGCGCCCTAAGCACATTGTTAGATATGTTTTTTGTGCTATATAATATAGCCACCTAAAACATCCAAAGTTTGTAAATCAATCGTTTTATTAGCAGAAAAGGTAGAACAAGCAACCAATGGGTTCGACTTGATTCCTCCAATTTAAGTTGGAATGAAAACCTGGTGAGTTTTTTTCAGATACTAATCGAATACTATTAAAAAACGTGTAGAAGAGTTATTTTGCTGTCGTAAAGTTAAAAAAAAGTTATCTGCTTCCTAGGTTTTGTACTATAAATATGGATCAAGGGCCACTTTTCCCCTTTCAAGACAACAATTAATAGGATGAACTTTATAGGTATATCATCAAATTTTTATTGGACTTTCAAGCTAGTTCCTGATCTGGATAGCCACAAAAAAAAGAAGATCTACCTGCAAAAGATAGATCTTCTCCACAAACTAATTAGGTTTGTTCTACGCTAAAACAAGGCTAGTTATTTCAATTCTTTAATCTTAATATTTCGCCAGCGCACTTTAATCCCTCCGCCATCATGGATTTGCAAAGCGACCTGTCCTTGGGCTTCACCAATTTTCTGGTCTTTTAAATAGATCATTTGCTGCCCATTTAGCCAGGTAGTCACCTCATCATCAACTACCAAAATTCGCATCTTATTCCACTCTCCCATTTTAAGGGCTTTGTCTAATTCTGGTTCTGGTTTGATCAACCAGCCACGGCCATAGGATTCGTATACCCCGCCAGAGTCATGACCAGGAGGTGCTACCTCCGTCTGCCAACCACTAATTTTAGTCCCCTCAATAGAGGAGCGAAAGAATACGCCGCTATTCCCGTTGGCCTCCTGCAGGAATTCTACTTGCAGATCTATATTCTTATATGATTTGGTCGTCGCCAAATAGCCATAGCCTTTATCAGGCCCACTCTCACAAATCAATTCGCCATTAGCTACGTACCATTTTTCAGTTCCATGTATTTTCCAGCCACTCAGATCTTGTCCATTAAAAATACTCTGTGTAGAGGTGCAACTTGGAAAAACGAAGAGGCACATTAGGAAAAAAAAGACGATAGCTTTCCCCATTTTTGTCATTGTTTGCTGTTTTTTCTTCATGTCTTGATATAAATTCTGATGTAAGCACAAATTAATAAATCCTAGCCATTAGCTTGAATACTGACTCGCTTTAGTCAACAAAAATTGTCAGAGCTAGTTTTTTTTAAGACATTTGCCCCTATGGATTTACAAAAGTCATTCTTAATAACTGCCATCCTATTCATGTGTTGGGGCATAGAGGCGCAAGTACCCAGTTGGCATTGTGCCAATCTTGGTGCTAGGATACGATTAGATGAGCGATTGATTAAGGGCGATCTGAAACTCCCCGCCCTCAGTAAGGCTGAATTCGAGTGCCTGGGCGAATTTTATGCCCATCGAGACATCAAAAGCAATGAGTACTCCCTTTACGAAAGTACCGCCCATCCGCAGTACGCTTTCAATGGTTATTCCATCTGTTCTTTAGAAAAATATCAAATCAACTATCAACAGATTCCTGATCTCTTACAAGAAAAAGAAGTGCAGGATAAAATCATGGCCTTCATCAAGCGCTACAATGAGATCGTTTTACCGACTTACCTAGAACAAATTCCCAAGGGCGAAATGGAGCAAATTCTTTCTCCAGCCGAGGTGATCGACCCATATGTATTGAAAGCAAGATTGGCCATACTCAAGCAAAAAAATCAAGCTGTTGTTCAAATAGAACCAAAAGCAGATCATCGTATCTCGGTCAAATTAGATGTACACGAATTATTTAATGGGGTGAATCTGCCCATCGAACGCCTGCAATTTATTGTAATTGATGAAAACACCAATGTGCGGGAAATACTAACCATCAAGCAGTTGAAGCAAAAAGGTTTTATGTTAGAAACAGATGAAAGCCGCACCAAATCTGCTTATTGGTATGACTTCCGAATACGCGTGGAATATGCAGACCTGGCTGAAGAAGGGCTCGTTGTCAGTTGTGAAAAGACCGAAGATTACTTTTTTCATTTCGAACATTTCTCCGTTACCAAAGATTTGAGACTCATCAGTCACGAGCACTAGGCTTGATTTAAGCACTTTTCACACTTGTATTCCATTTTCCTGCACTTATCAAGTGCTTGTCTCCACTTATTTATCTTCCCAGCAATTGCCCACTGGCTTAGCTAACTTTGCCACAGCTTATTCCCCTCCACATAGAAGCTATTTTGTTTTGCAACACAAAAAACAGCACCACATTGAATGCATTATCAGCTCTCTTTAGCTGATCTTATAATCCTATTTATAAACCACTCTTTATGATGAACAAGAACATCCTAATGATTGCCTTGGCATGTTGCCTCGGCCTAATGAGCTATTCCTTACAAGGACAAGAAATAGCTACCTCTCCTAGTAAAAAAGCAAAAAAACAATTAGATGAAACACGAGAATTACGTAACAGTTTTCACCTCCAGAAATCCACCAGCCCGATGGTCTGGGTGCCTGTACAAGTCCATATCTTAGCCACCACACAAGGGTATCAGGCGATGGATAGCTATACCTGTCTCTTATACACATCTCCGAGCCCACGAGACCGAGGCTGATCTC
>CAJXUM010000652.1 GCA_913060855.1 uncultured Lewinella sp.
ATCCTCTTCGTCGGCAGCGTCAGATGTGTATAAGAGACAGAAACGAAGGTGGTCTATCTTATGGATACACCCTTGCTTTTACCCGTGATTATGTTGACTTATTTCCAGATGAAAATGGCATTTATCCCAACAATCCTAACTATGCGGGTAATCCCATTTTTGTCAGAGATCAAGCCAAAAACCTAGAAAGTAACAACCGATTCATTCAAGGGGTAAAAATGGATTGGCAAGCCTTGCAAAAAGACAACCAAGTACTTCGTTTTACTTTGAACGGAGGGATGGATTTCCTTTTCAATCAAACGGATGTATACGTTCCTGAAACTCACCAGGCGCAAGTTGGTTTAGACAATGGTTTTATTGGTGTAGGTAAAAACTCCATCTTCAATTATAACTATCAATTGTTTGGATCTTACGACTACTACACTGACGGTGGACTAAGCTTCAGTACCCAAGCGGGTATTTCCTACTTGAGTTTTGAGCGTGACTTCGTTTTGAACCGTACTACACAGTTGATTCCACTTCAAACCAACCTTACCCAAGGCGGTACGCAGCAGATTAGTCAGCGATTGGAATCTGAAGAAGAGTTCGGTTTTATTGCCCAAGAGCAAATCAACTGGGATGACAAATTAATTGGAACGGTTGGAATTCGTTTTGACAAGTCCAACTTGAATGGCGACCAGAATAAGTTCTATGCTTTCCCTAGGGCTTCCTTGGCGGCTAACCTTGCTAATTTTGACTTCTGGAATAATTCTTCTGTTAGCCAATTCAAATTGCGGGTAGCTTATGGTGAAACAGGTAACAGCGCCTCTTTCGGTTCGCTATTTACTTCTCTTTCACCCAATAACATCAATGGGGCACCTGGCTTCGTGATTCGCTCTCAGCAGGGTAACCCGTTTTTGGTTCCAGAGACTTCTTCTGAGTTGGAATTCGGTACAGATATATCTTTATTCAACAATAAGTTAGGGATTGAATTGACCTACTATATCCGGGAGGTAAAAGACCTGCTATATGATCGTTCTTTACCGACTTCTTCTGGTTTTACCAATGAGATTAGAAATGATCTGAATCTGGAAAATTCCGGTTTAGAGATTGGTTTGACTATCAATCCAGTTAAAACGGCGAATATCGACTGGGTATCTAATGTGAATTTCTGGTTCAACAATTCGGAGATTACATTGCTTGGAACGCCAGGTGACGGGACAGAGACCGACGATATTCCTAGTTTTGTACCTCCTGGTGTAGCCTTTGGACTGGGTCTAGGAAGTTTCTACATCAATGAAGGAACACCTATTACGGCGCTTTGGGGTAGAGACGACAACGGCAATCCTACGATTACAGGCGACACAGAAGCCGACTTTCAGCTAAGTTGGTTCAACCAAATCAAAATTGGTAAGCGGCTTGATTTCAACTTCCTAACGCACTGGAAACAGGGAGGAGATGTATTGAACCTTTCTCGTCTATTGACGGATATTGGAGGGGTTACGCCAGAAAACTTACTAGATGTAGAAGGATTTATCGAAGATGCTTCCTATTTCAGATTGCGTGAAGTAGGTCTGTACTATACGCTACCTTTCGAATCTAAATTCATTGAAAATGTCCGTTTCGGTATCTCTGGTCGTAACTTAATTACCTTGTCTGATTACAGCAGTTATGATCCTGAAACATCTACTAAAGGAGGAACTGGCCTTTCAACAGGAATCGAGGTAACTCCTTTCCCAAGTGCGAAACAAGCCTACTTCCATATTAATTTCAACTTTTAATAAGCTATAGTAGACCTAACAAAAAATGATAATCATGAGAAAAGCCTATATATTATTTTTCGGGCTGGCATTATATATGACCTCTTGTACTTTTGATGACCAGGTGGATCCTAATGCACCTAGTTTGAACAGTGTACTCAACAATGCCACCTTACAGGAATTAAATTTATTGGTTACCGGAACGGAAGCCGCCATGAGAAATGGTTTTGGGAGCTTTGTTACTTCGTCGGGTTCTATTGCACGCGAGTTTTACAAATTCGATGCAGATCCGCGGAATACAGAAGACTTACTGGGTAAAAATGGCGCACAATTAGATAACAATACCTTCTACCTCACGTCTCCCTACAATTCACGTTATCGCGTGATCAAGAACTGTAATATTCTACTGGAAGCAGTGGAGAATACAGAGCAGGTTAGTGCGGCGGAGAAAGACGGATATCGAGGATTTGCCAATACAATAAAGAGCCAAATGCTTCTGCAGGTTTTGAGTATGCTAGATGACAACGGTATCCGTATTGATGTGGCTGATGCGGAAAACATTGGCCCATTCGTCAATAAAGGACAGGCTTATAGCGATATTCTTACACTCTTGGACTTAGGCTTTAGTCAATTGAGTGGAGCCTCGTTTGCTTTCCAACTATCCAGTGGTTTTAGCGGTTTTAATACGCCATCCAGCTTTGGTCAGTATAACAGAGCCATTGCTGCTAAGACGGCACTATATTCCGAAAATTATACCGAAGCAACTAAAGTAATTTCTACTTCCTTCTTCGATCTTAACGGTGATTTGAGTGCTGGTCCTAAGCATGTCTTTAGTAATAGTTCAGGTGATATTCAAAACCCACTATTTAAAGCAGCAGGGCAAAGTGGTGATCAGTTGGTCGTACATGACGATTTCATTAACAATGCGATTGCTGGAGACTCTAGATTATCCAAATTCAGAGCTAGGGTGGCAACGCCTAGTCAGGATGACCTGAATGGTACACATGAGACGGCACTTTATGTCAGCTCTACTTCTCCGATTGATATCATTCGCAACGAGGAATTGATTTTGATCTATGCTGAGGCAAGCATGCAAAATGGAGATCTAGCTGATGCAGTAACCGCTATCAATGTGATTCGCAATGCGGCCGGTATTGGAGACTATGCGGGGGCGGTCGAAAAAGACGCCTTGATCGATGAAATTTTATTCCAAAGGAGCTATTCTCTTTGGGGAGAAGGACATCGTATGTTTGATCTTCGTCGATATGGTAGGCTGAATGATCAGTTTCTTCCGATCGACCGACCAGGTGATATTATTCATGTTAGATTCCCCATTCCTTTGACGGAAGGCCAGTAGAAAAGACCTTAGTAAGTCAAATCCTTGAGGATTTCTAATAAGCGGGCAGCATTTGCAAGGCAGGTGCTGCCCGTTCTACGTGCACTTCGGTACAGAAATAAATACCTGAAAATTAAGGGGAAAATCACTAGCTTTGCGCACCCAAAAATAAAAGAGATATGACCGAAATCGTGCACCTCAATTTAATCGCTGACAGAACTAATCTTGCCAAGCATCGGGTCCAAAATGTCCTAGGCTTATTGAATAATGGCGCCACTATTCCTTTTATCGCTAGGTATCGAAAAGAGGTAACTGGCTCAATGGATGAGGTGCAGATTGCCGCCATCCAGCAAGAGTCCAAGAAACTAGATGAGCTGAGCAAAAGGAAGGAAAGCATTCTCAAGAGTATTGAGGAACAAGGGAAACTATCGGGTGATTTGAAACAACGCATTGATGATTGTTTCAACATAACCGTGCTAGAAGATATCTACTTGCCCTACAAAAGAAAGCGAAAAACAAGAGCATCGGTTGCCCGGGAAAAAGGCCTGGAACCTTTAGCCCAACAAATATTTTCACAGCGAAATAATAATGTGGAACAGCTTGCCAGCGCCTATGTCAATGACGAAGTCCCATCGATAGAAGAAGCCCTGCAAGGCGCTAGAGATATCATTGCCGAACAGATCAATGAAGATGAAAAAGTAAGAAATAGAGTGCGCGGTATTTTCCGGAGGGAAGCATTGATTACGTCGAAAGTAGCACGCGGAAAGCAAGAAGAAGGGGCCAAATATCAAGATTATTTTGATTTCTCAGAACCTTTAAAAAACTGTCCTTCTCATCGCTTATTGGCTATTCGCCGAGGCGAGGAAGAGGGTTTCCTTCGCGTCAGCATTGGCCCGGAGGAAGAGCAGGTGCTGTATACCCTTGAAAAAATGGTGCTAGAGGGTTATGGCGAGGCTACGGCTCAAGTAAAACTAGCCCTACAAGATGGTTATAAGCGGTTATTATCTCCCTCGATTGAAACAGAATTCCGGAATACCGCCAAAGACAAGGCGGATGAGGATGCCATCCTGGTATTTGCAGAAAACCTCCGACAACTCTTGCTTGCCCCACCATTGGGCCAACAGCGAGTACTGGGACTTGACCCTGGTTTTCGTACGGGTTGTAAGGTCGTTTGTCTAGACGAGAACGGAGGCCTGCTTCACAATACCACCATCTATCCGCACCCACCGCAATCAGATGAGTTCATGGCCAAGAAGACCATCGAAGAACTGGTGGATCGATATCAACTCACCGCCATCGCAGTGGGGAATGGAACAGCCGGTCGAGAAACGATGCGCTTATGTAAAAGTATCTCCTTTGATCAGCGTATGGAGGTGTTTTTGGTAAATGAGGCCGGAGCCTCCATTTACTCTGCCTCTGCGGTGGCTAGAGAAGAATTTCCGGATCAAGATATCACGGTTCGCGGAGCGGTCTCCATTGGCCGCCGCCTAATGGATCCATTGGCTGAATTGGTTAAGATTGACCCAAAATCTATTGGTGTAGGGCAATACCAACACGATGTGAGTCAGCCTCAGCTGAAAGACAGCCTTGATCGAGTCGTAGAAAGCTGCGTGAATGCGGTAGGGATCAACCTGAATACCTGTCTCTTATACACATCTGACGCTGCCGACGAAGAGGATAGTGTAG
>CAJXUM010000653.1 GCA_913060855.1 uncultured Lewinella sp.
GATCAGCCTCGGTCTCGTGGGCTCGGAGATGTGTATAAGAGACAGTCGCTATACCTGGTCGACCAACCCCACCAATCCCACAACAATTAATCCACTACCTGCATTGACTGCAGGTTCCTATTCGGTGACCGTGACAGATGACAATAGTTGTCCACCATTGGTTGCGAATTTTGATATAGTTGATCCCGCCTCCATTTTGATCACCTTGGATACTACGGCTATTGTACCGGTGAGTTGTCCGGATGATCTCATTTGTGATGGGCAGGCTGTCGCGTTTGCTTCCTATAGTGATGGTAGTGATGGCTCGTTCCGATTTGAATGGACGTCAGGTGAAGTAGATGATGGCGTTATATTATCTAATGCGTCCCAGCTTTGCCGTGGAGCGGGTACTTTGACGGTAAGTGATGGCGTTTGTGGAGAGACCTTCGATTTTGATGTGGGTACACCTGAGGATATAAATGTACTAGCCACACCCACTCCGGTAAGCTGTAATGGCTTAACCGATGGAAGTATTTCGATAAGTCTTACCGGAGGGTCCGCGCCTTTTAACATACTCTGGACCCAAACGGGGGAGACAACAACGGATATTAGTAACCTCTCAGCAGGTACTTATGATGCCGTTGTGACGGACGTCAATAATTGTGCACTTACGCAATCTGTCATCGTCAATGAGCCAGAAGTATTTATGGTAGGTATTGCCGATGATTCTACGACACCTACGGTATCCTGTAGCGGAGAGGATGATGGACGTATCGTCATCTTTACAACAGGTGGAAATGATCTCGGTGCTACGCCCTATAATTGGGCCAATAATATTGCCTTAACGTCTTCACCGGAAGCTACAGGCTTAAGTCCTGGCATGTATTCGGTGAGTGTGACAGATACTAGAGGTTGTCAAGATTCAGTTTCCTATACCATTACAGAACCTCTGCCATTGGTAGTACAGTTGCTGCCTACGGCTCCACCTTTGTGTTTCGGTGATCCCACACAAATTGCTATTGATACGATCTTTGGCGGTGCGGGGAGTGATTTTCTAGATTATACTTATATCGTTAACAATAATCTACCGTTTCCACCTAATATCCCATCTACCGTATTCGGGGAAGGGCCGCATTCGGTGATCGTCCGAGACCTTAATGGCTGTACAGATACTTCTTTTGTGAGTGTGAATGAGCCAGAGCCGATCTTGATTGATTTGCCGGATCGTATTGTGGTAGAGCTAGGAGATTCATTGACGGTGTTGGACCCGATTGTTACGCCATTTGGTGGGAATTACTCCTACCTCTGGACGCCGGGCACTAGCTTGGCTCCTAACGACACTGTTCGTAACCCCTCGATATTCCCGCTTTCTAGTCAGCAATATACCTTCATGGTGACCAATGAGAATGGATGTGAAGCGACTGCCGATATATTCGTCGAATTGGATGCCAATAGAAATGTTTTCATTCCGAATGTATTTGCTCCTGACGGTATAGGTGTCAACAATGATGTGTTTACTGTCTTTACCTGTACAGGTGTTACCAGCGTCAATTTTGTGAAGCTCTATGATCGCTGGGGTGGGGTAGTATACGAAAGCACAAATCTCGATCCATCTTGTACAGGCATTCGCCTCTGGGATGGTCGAGTTAACAATAAACCCTATAATTCTGGGGTATACGTTTATCTGATCGAAGTGACCTTTCTGGATGGTGTAACCTTGTTATACCGAGGAGATGTAACCTTGTTGAGATAAGTAGTAAAATAAAGTGCTGGCTTTTTAGCCATGAGATTTGAAAGGTAACAAACTGCTGTGGATCATGCTATTCACAGCAGTTTGTTATATAAGGATGTTGCAGGTGGAAAATCTATCTGGCTAGCTAGACAGGCATCTGCAACGGCCCGGGGAATATCCGCCAGCCTCCGCCGATATTGTGTGTTTTCACCAACATCTCTCCGATGGCTAGGAGCTACCCGCCCTTCGCTTATTCTCAATATCAGGATCAATACTCTTAGCGCGATTAAATGCAGCATTAGCCAGCTCCGTATTTTGTGCATTGAGATGAGCCACGCCTAGGTCAAACCAAGCGCTAGCATTATCCGGGGCCAATTCTGTGCCTTTGCTGAAAAGTTCTACCGCTTTTCCAATATTGCCCAACATGCCATTGGCTACGCCCAGTAGGCGGACGGTGCTATAATCATTGGGGCGAAGACTATAGGCTTGATTGAGGTAGCTAATCGCTGTGGGGAGATCATTGAGTTGTTCGCCATAATATTGCCCGGCTTCTTGATAAGCAATACCTAAATTATTATTTGCTTCGGCATAAGTAGGATCAATATTCAAAGCGCTCCGGTAGGCTGTTATCGCCGGGTCATACTGCTTGAGATAGAGGTGAGCATTGCCCTTTAGCAACCAGGCGTTTTTATAAGTGGGATGAATACGGACGGCTTCGGATAAATGACCTAATGCTTCTTCTAGCATGTTTTGTTGTCGGGCTGCATTGGCTGGTTTTGTTGACTGAGCGATGAGTTCTCCTCCGGCTGCATTGCGTAGCTTCGCACTATTCGGTGATACTTCTATATCACTGGTGAAGAGCCGGAAATTATCTTTCCAGACCAGATTGCGACTGATCGTCTTTAGGGAGAATAAAACGAGGACGACACCGAGAATAGCAAAAGCAGCTTTAAAGGCTCCTTTCTTCCATTGTATCCATCTACTAAACAAAACTCCCAAGAGCAGGCAAAATCCGACGGAAGGCATGAAGACCAAACGTTCTGACATATTGGTACCGATGGGGAAAATAATATTAGAAGCAATCGATAGGGTAGCGAAGTAAAACAAGATCGCGTAACTAATCGGATCCTTCTTGAGTAGCCCCCAAATGGCATAAACAAACAGCCCTAGGTATAAAAACAAGCTTAATAAGACTTGCCAGTGCCCCCAATTCATGATACCTATCTGCCGGGGGTAATAATCGTGAGACAGTGGATGTGGGAAGGTAAGCAGTTGGACATATTTTCCTAAGGTAAAAGTGATGGTAGCCGCTTTTTCGCCACTTGAAAAGGGAACCCACTGGTTGTTTTCAATTTTGACAAAAGGGTTATTCATCAATTCAATGGGAGGCTCGCCGATAGACACACCTAATATTGAGAATCGAATAGCTAGAAATAAGACACTCGCCAAGACAAATGGTGCGAGGGTTCCTATTAAACTACTGATTTTTGCCTTGGTGAAAAAGTAATACGTCAAGGGTATCACAGCGAGAAACGTAATGGCATTTTCTTTAGCTAGCAAAGCCAAAAAGAACAAAAAGCCAGCTAAAAAATGGAACGCTATTTTCTTCTCCCCAAAAGCCCGAAGGGAATAATATAGTGCCGCTACACTCCCCATCAAAGCCAGGATTTCATCTCTTCCTTTAATATTGGCTACCACTTCAGTATGGATAGGGTGCGCCGCGAAGAGAAACGTCGTCACAAAGGCAATGGTTGCTGCCTGCTGCTCATCGAATCTTTGTTTGAGCATGGATAGTAGCAAAGCATGGAGCAACAATACCGTTAAGCCGAATAATAAAGTATTGATTAAATGGCTGAGCCATGGCCGGCCTTTATATTTAGTATTTCCTTGCTCATCTACGGTTTTCTTAGCAAACAATTCCCATTCTATTGCAAAGGTGATCAGACTCAGCGGGCGATAGCGCCCCCCAGCAACCAATTGGGCTTTCCCCTCTTCCTTAAAAAAACCGAAAAAGGTATCCTTGTTTAAGATACCAGGAATTCCTTCTATACCTTGAGTCGTAAACATGTTATCATATACCACAATAGCATCATCAAGCGCATAGTCGAGGCTAGCCGTATTGATGTAACAGCAAACACTAAGCGTAAATACCAGCACCCTATGTAGCCTAGTATTACCAAGCCAGGCCGGAAAAGCGGATGAAGCTTTTACTGCTATCGATTTGGAGGTCTTTTTTTTGGATTGGGCCATGGACATTTGTTTTATTGACAGGCTGGCTCTTTTAAAGTCAACTTCCTAGCACGCTCGAAATTAGATAATTTCAGCAGATAATTCCAGTCGCAAGTGCTAGAAAAATCTTGACCTATGTATAAATGGATTTACAATTCCCTACTCAAAGCCAATCTGTTTATAAATAGGCTTTATATTAGCGGAATCATACTTGACTTTAAACTTACTATAATGAATTACCCGGTTCCCAGTGCTTTACGTAGTAAACAGACTAATCTACTACTACTTCTTGTATTTCTATCTTACTTTTTGCAAGGCCAATATGATTCTGCTAAAGATTATTATCCTCCTAGTGAAGTCCCTGATCGCATCATGCTCACGATTACAGGGGATGCTGCCTCTACCCAAGGCGTAACTTGGCGGACAGACCTCAGCGTCAAAGAGGCCTACGGACAATTGATGAAAGCGGATGCATCACCTGATCTATCAGCCGATCTACAGGAAGTGGTGGCAGAGACGACTTATCTAAAAAGTGATAAAAATGAGTCGAATTATCACTCGGTAAACTTTACCGGACTTTTACCGAATACCCAGTATGCTTATCGGGTTGGCGACAAAAAACTATGGAGTGAATGGTTTCATTTCAAAACGGCCGGTGGAGGCCGAGAGGCATTTTCGTTTCTCTATTTTGGTGACGCCCAAAACGACTTAAAATCACGTTGGTCGAGAGTAGTGCGAGGGGCTTATAGCAAAATGCCTGATGCAGACTCTGTCTCTTATACACATCTGACGCTGCCGACGAAGAGGATAGTGTAGAT
>CAJXUM010000654.1 GCA_913060855.1 uncultured Lewinella sp.
TACACTATCCTCTTCGTCGGCAGCGTCAGATGTGTATAAGAGACAGAGCCCGCACTGTATCTGGAAGAGCAGAAAGTGGGCAGCGCTCCGTTGGGCACTCCGATTACCAGTGAAGACAAGCGCATTGTGTTGGAGCTGGGCGAATGGGAATACGGTGAAGAGCCGCTAGCACTGGTGCACCAAACCCGTGCCGAGGCCGTTAATCAGCTTCGCGGCCGTCTTTCTGTCAGCGAGCAAGGTAAATCCACCGGCATTATAGCGATGTCCATTACTGGGCCGAGTAAAGCGCGTATTCGCGCTATTCTGGATGCCATTGGCGAAACCTACCTGCTTCAAAACATTAAGCGTATGTCCGCAGAAGCGGAAAATAGCTTGGACTTTCTGGACGAGCAACTTCCCGAAATTAAAGAAAAACTCAATGGGGCTGAAGAAAAGCTCAATGCCTATCGCCTAAAAAGCGAATCCGTGGATTTGTCCCTGGAAACCCAGTCCGTGCTGGAGCGGCTGGTGGCCATTGAAGGAAAAATCAATGAGCTGAAAATCAAGGAAAGCGAAATTTCCGCCCGCTTTACCCGTGAGCACCCAGCCTACCGCACCCTGATCCAGCAACGGGCGTCGCTAAACCAGGAAAAAGATCAGCTCAACAGCCAGATCAAGGCTCTTCCGGAAACCCAGCAGGAAGTGTTGCGGCTGATGCGCGATGTAGAAGTAAACCAGGAAATCTACGTTGGCCTGCTCAACAAGGTGCAGGAACTTCGCATCATGAAAGCCGGCACCGTCGGTAGTGTACGCATTATCGACAAGGCCCTGGTGCAAACTGAGCCGGTCAAACCCAAGAAAGCGCTGATTGCCATTCTGGCTGCCATGCTGGGGGCCATGGGGTCGGTTGGTGTGGTGCTTCTTAAAGCGGCGTTTAATCGTGGTATCGACAGCCCGGAGCAACTGGAAGAGCAAGGCATCTCAGTCTATGCCTCCATTCCGTTGTCGGAGCACCAGCAGAAGGTGGACCGGCTGGAAGCACTGAAACGCCGTCGTAAACGCAAACACGATAAAGAGGCCATTCCGTTGCTGACCCTGTCAGACCCGAATGATCTCGCCGTTGAAGCCTTGCGTAGTCTACGCACCAGTTTGCACTTTGCCATGATGGAGGCGAGCAACAAGGTGCTAATGGTGTCTGGCCCAAGTCCAGGGGTAGGCAAGTCCTTTGTTTCTGCCAACCTGGGGGCGGTGTTAGCCCAAACCGGGCAAAAAGTGGTGGTGGTTGACGCCGATATGCGCAAGGGCCACCTGCACCGATTCTTTGAAAATCATAACGATGTTGGGCTATCGGATTACCTGTCAGGCCAGGTGGATCAAAACGCGATTGTTCAAACCTCGCAGATGGAAAATCTGTCGTTTATTTCTCGCGGCCAGATACCGCCGAATCCGTCCGAGCTATTGATGCACGATCGCTTTAAAGCCCTGATGGAATCCCTGAGCGCCCAGCACGACATTGTGTTAGTGGATACGCCCCCCATTCTTGCAGTTACCGATGCCGCCATTGTGGGTCAGCTAGCCGGCAGCAGCCTGATCGTGACCCGCTTTGGCGTAAACAGCGTTAAGGAAGTAGACATCACTCTGACACGCTTCGCGCAGAATAATGTGGAAATCAAAGGTGCGATTCTTAATTGTATGGAGCGCCGTGCTTCCAACGAATACGGCTACTATGCTTACGAGTATCAAGAGAAAAGCTAATCATCGTTTTATGTAGCTACTTTGCGTGAGTCGATCACAGTGCTGGAAAATAAAAGTGTACCTGCACCCGATAGAAAACTGAATCGAGAACGGCTATTAAGAATAAAGAAGTAACTTTCCCGCAGGTTGTGACACTTTGCAGCGAAAGGCCTCTGGTCTTAAAGAATTGTTTTGACTTGAAATGTAAAATTAAATATTCCAATGATTTTTATATAATGAATTAATCATGAAAGAAAGTGGTCGTTAGTATGACGGTGATTATTGGTTTTGTGAATGAGGGAAAAGCTTTTATTCCTGAACTTTATGCTTATAGATCTTGCTTTTCTCAAATTCCTAAAGCAGAAGTGGTTGTCTTCGATGACTATCATTCGGCAGTCGAAAGATCTGATATTCTTTTCCTTTTTATGGGAGTGTTCCCCTTTTGGTTGAAAAGACCAAGGTTTCTGATAACGGAATACCACTCTCTCAGCACAGGACGGTATCCTCGGATCAAAGATTTGATTAAGTCCGTTTTTAATATCAAAGGGGATGTTAGTGTTTTTCTTAATGAGAAAGTCAGGAGCGCTCTTCCTCTGGTTGGCGGAGAGTATAAGACAAGATGTATGGGTTTTGATGGTGAGCTTGCCAAGAAATACGCTAATTCGAAGAAAGAGTTTGATTTTGTTTATTCTGGTTCTTTGCGAGAAGGCGTTGAGCCTCTAATAAAAGATATTGCAAATAAAGGTTATTCCATCATTGTGGTTGGTGCGGATCAGGATTTCTTAGAAGAAGAAAGTAATGTTGTTTCCGTAGGAAAGGTTAGCCTAGAAAAATCATATGAATATATGTCAAAAGCACAGTGGGGGCTAAATATTGTTCCTGATTATTATCCTTATAATATTCAGGATAGCACGAAAGTGGTTGAGTATTTGAGTCTAGGCTTGGGTGTGGCAACTAATCGATATGAATGGGTTGTTGAATTTGAAAATTTCATAGGGGCAAACTTTATATATTACAATGATGCATGGTTGTCTGAAATTGAGGCGCATGAATTTTCTTCGGGGGATATTGAGTGTCTCGAATGGAGTAGATTAATAAAGGAAAGCTGTTTATTTGAGTCTATTTACGACATGGTCCAGGTTTGTGCCTCAGATGAAAAATAAAGACCAAGTACATTACTTTATAATTTTTATTATTTTTTTGGCATTGTTTTTCCGGTTGGTCTTCTTTTTTTTGAATGCGCTTGGCTATATATCTCTCGGCGGCCAGAGTGATGCGGATTATTATGATGATTATGCTACAGGCGTGGCAGTGAATGCAGTTAATTTGTGGCCTGTTATTCTGCGTTGGCTCTATGAAATGGGGATTTATTCAAGAGAGTGGGTTTCAGGTTTTTTGATTATTCTTTCGACGTTAATGATTCCCCTTTTATTTGATCGTGCATTTGCTGACGGGGAAGGCAGTGGCAAAGCTAGGTTGGTTGCTTTGCTCGGAATTTTAGGGTATCCAACCCTGTTTTTTTATTCGCTGGATGTATATCGTGATGTTTTTATGCTTTTTGTCGCCATGTTAGGCTTCTTAGCAGCTAAGAAAGTATTTTCATCACCGAGATTTGGATTAAAAGTTTATTTTTATATGCTTTTATATTGCTCTTTTTCTACTTTGGCATTCTATTTGCGCGGTTATTTAGGGGTTGCTTTCTTTCTTTCTTTCTTGCTCTTTCCTGTGGCTAAGTTGACGCAAAACCACCCGTTTGTGTTTTTTTCGGGGTATGTCGTCGCTGTAGTTATTTCTTATATTTTTGGTTTTTTAGATCCTATATTGCTGTACAGAGGGGAAGATGGTTTTCTGACGGGGGGGGCAACCTTGGGTGTTGGCTTGTATGGGAGGAGTGCTCCCGAATTTCTTCTGCTCTTTGTGTACAGCTTTGTATGTCAGGTTTTAGGTTTATATATAACTAGTGCGGCCGCCGTTTTTGTTTTTGTTTTTGAGAGTGTGCCATTTCTTTTATGTTTAATTTTTGTTATGAGAAACTGGAGGTTTGTTAATGGGTATTGTTTTTATTTGATGATTTTTTCTCTTATGTATTCCACCGTTTGGGTTTTGGGGAATGATAATTTGGGTACGGCGGTGAGGTTGAGGATTTTTACGTACATGCCTGTGTTTATTGTTTTTTTTGTTGTTTATATGGCGAAGAAAAAAGTTGCAGGAGCGAGACAATGAGGGTGCTTGTTGTCGGAACTGTCTCTTCTTCTATCTTTGGGTTTAGAAAACACTTTCTTGAGGAGCTTGTTTCACAAGGTCACGAGGTTTTTATTTATACTACGGACTTGACCCCGGATATAGAGCTCAGAGCAAAAAATGAGATTGGCGTGATTGCTAGAAAATATTCTATGAAAAGAGCGGGAGTTAATCCTTTTGATGACATCAAGGCATTTTTTTTTCTAGCAAAAGAAATGAGAATGCTGGCTCCAGATATTGTCTTTAGCTATTTTGCCAAGCCAGTTATTTGGGGAACGTTGGCTGCTTTCTTTTCAGGGGTAAGGAAAAGGTATGGGATGCTGGAGGGGCTGGGTTATTATTTTATTGATGACCCAAGAAATGTTGCTGGTAAGAAAAAGTTGATAAGAATGATGCAGGTTTTACTGTTTAAAATTAGCATCCCTCTTCTTGATAGGTTGATCGTTTTGAATAAAGATGACAAAAAAGATATACAGGTTACGTATAAAATAAAATGTAAGAATGTTTCTGTTCTTGGTGGTATTGGTGTGGATTTAAAAGAATACCCCTTCTCTCTCCCCGTAGAATATCCTGTGCATTTTATTTTTATTGGCCGTTTGCTTGTCGAGAAAGGAATTAATGAATTCCTGGATGCTGCTGAATATCTTCAAGAAGTTAATGATGATGTGAAGTTTTCAGTGTTTGGTGAAGTTGACCCCGAAAACCCAGGGGGGGTTAATTTGGATCGACTGAGAAAACTTCAGGATAAGGGTGTCTGTCTCTTATACACATCTCCGAGCCCACGAGACCGAGGCTGATCTCGT
>CAJXUM010000655.1 GCA_913060855.1 uncultured Lewinella sp.
AGATCAGCCTCGGTCTCGTGGGCTCGGAGATGTGTATAAGAGACAGGTATGGAACTGCAGCACATGGAAAAGCTAATCAACCAATGGAAAGCAGGTTTTAGAGGATCTGTATTACTAACGGGGCGCCGGTTTTCGGGAAAATCCTTATTCGGCGAGCTGATTGCCAACCGTTACTTTGCGCAGAAGACTATCCGATTAGCTCCTAATACCGTCATTCATCTTCAAGGGAGACGATTTACGACGACCTATGATATGGGTGAGGCCCTAGAGTTTATTCAAAAGTATACGATCAATACGCCGATGCTGGTGTGGGTCGATGACCTGGAACTTTGGGGCGATGCCAATTATTGGTTGAATCAAAATCTGAGAAAGCTTTATCAATATATCGATAGTTATTCTCGTCGCTTGTTCTTTTTGGTAACCACCAGTCAATGGAAAAAAGCGCAATTGAGCTTGTTACATGATGTCAATCGCGTATTCCAGGCTAATATCCAATTGGATCGAATGAGCCAAGATGAAATCAGAGAAGCTATACTCATCCGCCATGGTGCTACACATAAAGGACTAGTCACGGAAGATGGGCAAGAGGTAAATCCGCAGCAATTCAAGAAGATGGTCAATAGGACGATCAAGGCAGCTCGCCATAATGTAGGAGAAGCACTCAATTTATGGGCACATTCGACTTATAAAATCGATGAAGATAACGTAACACAAACACTGCCTTCCAATTATGCCTTGCCCGATTTCATTACCCCAGAGAACGCTCTGCTGCTACGCGCCTTGACGATAGAGAAACGTATGAATGAATACCGTTTGCGCAAGCAATTTGGCCCGGCGTTTAAAGAAAAATACAGTGGTATTTTACAGCGCCTAATCAGCGTTGGTTTATTGATTCGGCATTTGGATGGATGGTTAGAAATCAATGATTTAGTAGCAAATGAAATCGGAATATTACTCGAAGAAAAAAAGTACCTACGGGATAATTAATAGATATGGATACTTCTTTATTCACACAATTTAGTTGGGCGGGTTACCTAAGTCTCTTTATAGGCTTATTGGTCCTATATTTTGTCTTGCAGGCCGCCTTCAGACTAGCCCAAAGAACCAGTATTCTAGGGCGTTGGCAGAATAGCATTGTTAAACGAATTCAGCAAAGCTTGCTTGTTTATGAGCCTATTGCTTTGTTTATTCTGGTGGGGGCTTTTATATTGATCAATCCTGTCTTTCACGGGATTCTGGTAGCCTTTTTGCTGCTTACTGGCTTCAATCATTTAAGAAATTATATAAGTGGTCGGATCATTTTATTTGATAGCCCTAATTTGGTCGGAAAACGAATGAGAACCACCGGGATAGAAGGTGTTATTGCACAGACGGGGCGTTTGGGATTGCAATTGGAGACCAGCGAGGGGCTTCATACGATCAACTATTCTCCGATCAATACCAATGGTTACACCTTATTATCCGGCGAAGAAATTGGAGGCGTATTTCTGCTCAACATCAAAAGTAGCAACCCAGAGCAACCCATCAAAGACCCGATACATTTGCTGGACCAACTGGCCACTGCTCCCTATCTCGACTGGAATCATAAGCCCGAACTCCTTCATACTTTTAGTGAGGAAGGTGCGGTGCAAGTTAGGATTTGGGTGCAAGAAGAGGGCCATTTATACGACCTCTTAGAATTGATTACAGAGTGGGGGTTCAGTCCAAAAATATCAACTAAATAATCTACCTTCTAGACAACTAATACAATCGGCAATACATGGAAATTATTACTTCATATAATTTAATCATAGAGGCTTCGGTCATCATTATTCTATCTTTCTCCTTTGGAGAGGTAGCACGAAAGACCAACATTCCTTCCGTTTTGATGCTAATTGTACTGGGCATTGCTTTGAGTTTTGCCTTGGATGCAGTCGGAGGCGGAAGTATCAATTTCTTCCCAATTCTGGAGGTTTTGGGCATAGTCGGGCTGATCATGATCGTACTGGAAGCCGCACTGGAACTGGAGTTAAAACCCGAAAAGTACCTGCCCATTGCCAAAGCGCTTGGTATTGCCCTTATTGGCTTATTGGCCTCCACTTGGATCGCAGCTCTAATCCTGCATCAATTCATAGATGGCATGAGTATGAATGCAGCCTGGCTGTATGCTACGCCACTGTCGATCTTGTCTAGTGCTATTATTATTCCTAGTGTATCTGGACTTAGTGAAGCTAAAAAGGAGTTTCACATTTATGAAAGTACTTTTTCGGATATACTAGGCATTATGGTGTTCTATTTCCTGACTGGACAAATGGACGCTGCAGAGCATTCCAGCGGTTTACTAGGTTTTGGTGGAAATATCTTATTGACCATTGCCTTGTCTCTGGTGGCGAGTTATATTATCGTTCTCATCTTCCAAAATATAAAGAGTCATACCAAGTTATTCCTACTCATCGCTGTGCTCTTATTGCTTTATGCCGTAGGCAAAAAAATGCACCTTTCTTCGCTCATTATTATTCTAATCTTCGGCTTATTGATTGCCAATATGAAGCTCTTTTTCAGAGGCCCATTGAAGCGATGGTTGAATATTAAAGAAGCGAAACATATTTATGATGGGCTACATATCATTACGATGGAAACGGCCTTCGTAGTCCGCACCTTTTTCTTTGTCATCTTTGGTTTGACCATTTCGCTGGCGTCTTTGGCTAGTGTCAATGTAGCCATTGTAAGTCTGCTGATTATTCTATCGATCTATATCATTCGTTTCATCATTCTTAGGGCATTCATTGGTAAGGATATACTTCCACAGGTATTTGTTGCACCTAGGGGGTTGATCACGATTCTTCTCTTTTATGCTATTCCGGAAGAAGCCATTGTTCCTGGATTTGAAGCGGGAATTTTATTGTTCATCATTATCGCCACAAGCCTTATCATGACCTTTGCTATGGTCTATGACAAACGCAGAACCGGTGAGGCTGTTCGCAAAGCCCAGGAAGACCCGATCGGTATGGAGAAATGGAAGGCCCCAAGTATCAATGAAGTATTAAAGTAACGCATACGACTAGACAGTTAAAAGACAGACGCGACCTGCCTGGCTGCAAAGACAGGGAAAAGAGATTTCCGAAGTGGTACATCTGCTTTGTATCTAGCCTTTTTGGCCTCTAGCCTCTGACTTCTCCCTTTGTCCAGCAGTATGAAAGTAGCGTTTATTGCTTACTTTTGATTTTCATTAAGCAATAGTCATGAAAAACAACTCTGTAGTAGCAACAATCTTATCTATTTGTATTCTATCATTGGTCTCCTGTAGTAATACCGGGCCCCTTACTGAGGGGAGTATTGAGCAAACCGCCTGGGAAGTGGAAAAAATACCCGGTCAAAAAATCCCAGAAGGAGTCACCTTCAAAATTTCATTTGAAGCCGGCACCTTGGTTGGTGAAGGCCCCTGTAATCGCTATCATGCCACTTACAATGCCCGCGGAAGCGAATTGAAAATATTTGGCGGTATCGGACGCAGTAACTTTGAATGTCCTGCTAATGGCCCCTTAGAATTGGCCTATTACAATCAGCTAGCTCAGGCTGAAATATTTGGCTTTAGTGGAGAACAGTTGGTCATTCGCACCAAAGATGGCGACCTTGTTTTCAATAATGTCCGATTTTCTAGCAATACCAAATAAGTAACCAGGCTATGATCAAGCCCGACTTTAAAAATATCCCACTTCGAAATGACATCGGCACCACCACTGAAGCGCCCTTGAGTTGGGATACACCAGAAAAAATAGCCATACAATCTCAGTATACAGAAAATGATATCACTGAAGCGGAGCAACTTGGCTTTGTAGCAGGACTTCCCCCTTTTCTTCGTGGGCCGTACAGCTCCATGTACACCGTACGGCCCTGGACCATTCGTCAATATGCGGGCTTTTCCACCGCCGAAGAAAGCAATGCTTTTTATCGCCGCAATTTGGCACAAGGCCAGAAAGGGCTCTCCGTGGCTTTTGATTTAGCAACACATCGAGGTTATGATTCGGATCACGAACGAGTCACAGGAGATGTCGGGAAGGCCGGTGTAGCGATCGATAGTGTAGAGGACATGAAAATGTTGTTTGATGGAATTCCATTGGATAAGATGTCGGTGTCCATGACGATGAATGGAGCCGTTATCCCCGTAATGGCCTTCTTTATTGTAGCTGCCCAAGAACAAGGAGTTGAACCAGCCCAATTGAGTGGTACCATTCAGAATGATATCCTCAAGGAATTCATGGTGCGGAACACCTATATTTATCCGCCCGCTCCTTCGATGCGGATCATTGCCGATATTTTCGCCTATACGGCTGAACACATGCCCAAGTTCAATTCCATTAGTATTAGTGGTTATCATATGCATGAGGCTGGTGCGCCTGCTGACTTGGAACTGGCCTATACATTAGCCGATGGCTTGGAGTATATCAAAACGGGCTTGGCAACAGGCTTGAAAATTGACGACTTTGCCCCTCGCTTATCTTTCTTTTGGGGCATTGGAATGAATCATTTCATGGAAATTGCCAAGTTGAGGGCAGGTCGTTTATTATGGGCCAAAATTGTCAAACAGTTTGATCCGCAGAATCCCAAATCAATGGCTTTGCGTACGCATTGCCAAACCTCGGGCTGGAGCCTTACGGAGCAAGATCCTTTCAATAATATTGGCCGCACTTGCATCGAAGCACTTGCGGCGATCATGGGAGGCACACAGTCCTTACATACCAATTCTTTGGCTGTCTCTTATACACATCTGACGC
>CAJXUM010000656.1 GCA_913060855.1 uncultured Lewinella sp.
TGTGTATAAGAGACAGCAGTCATATACTCGGCCAAATTTTCTGCATGGGTACCAATGTCTCCCATAGCTCCGGCAATGCCTGAACGCTTAGGATCTGTACGCCAAGCAGCTTGCTTTTGGTCTGAATCTTCGACCTTGGTAGCCAACCATCCTTGCGGATACTCCACCACTACTTTTCGAATCTTCCCTATGTCTCCACGTCGGATCATAGCCCGTGCATGTTTGACCATGGGATAACCGGTATAATTGTGGGTTAAGGCAAAAACCAAACCCGTTTCCTTCACCAATTGCTCCAATTCATGTGCTTCTTCCATATTGAAACACAGTGGCTTATCGCAAACAACATGAAACCCATTCTCCAGGGCCATTTTGGCAGGGCCAAAATGTACGTGATTAGGGGTGACTATGGATACAAAATCCATTCGGATATCGGCCGGAAGATTTTTTTCTGTTTCGATCATTTCGGCATAGCTGCCGTACACTCGATCTGCTGGGAGGAAGAAATCCTCGCCAGATGCCTTTGACTTTTCGGGGTTACTACTGAAGGCTCCGCAAACAAATTCAATTTGTCCATCCAGTGCTGCTGCCATTCTATGAACGGCACCAATAAACGCACCACGGCCTCCGCCTACCATTCCCATGCGAATTTTTCGGCTCATACGTTTTGTTTTAATGTTCTGTCTTAGAAGTTTAAAAGAGGGTTGCTATATTAAGGAAAAAATGGGAGCCACACGATATTTTGTGGAAGAATATTTACATAGAAGTATGATCCTATGTTCTATTGTACATAGGCCCGATGAGGTAAGATAGATAAAGAAATTAGCAATCAAGGAAGCACTGGCTAAACCACACTATTTTTTCTTAGAGCCTGTTCTCCCTCCCTTATGGTGCTTGAAGATAAAGCAATCCTCTTCGGTGATGGGCATAAAATAGTCGGCTTCTTCTTTCAGGATAGCAGCTGTATTTTTTTCTACGGCGGCAATTTCCACGCGAACACCTTCTGACTTGAGGTGAGTGACTAGATCTACGTAATCTGCATCACCTGATAGAATAATAATGGTATCGACTTTGGGGGCGATTTGGGTGGCCTTGATGGTCAAGGGAATATCGGCCGATTTGTAACAGGGTATAACCGAGCCGTGATAATGGCTATGGAGTCGTTCGGCTAATTTGGAGGAAATACTTTTCCCTTCACGGAAGTAAATCATTCGACTTAGTCCCCTATTGTCTAATAGTTTGGGGATTAAGGTATCAAAATTGATCATGGCATTTTTATCGCCAACTAGGCTGTGAAGGCTCAATTCTATGTTGTTGCCATCTACTAGTATAGCCACTGATTGGTTGATGGTTATATTGGGTGTTTCGCTCATTTATATATTTAAAATTTCCTGTAAAGATACGCATTTCTACGAAAGTGAATACACGTCTACAGGTGGCAGAGGCTTGCCAGGCAAGGATGTTTGAAATCTGACAGGTTTTCGTTACCTGTCAGATATAGTATTTATGCTTTACTGTGATAGACAGTAAGCCAAAAGAGAAAATAGGATTTTATGTGCTGAACAGGTGTATGTTAGACCGGAGAAGAAGTACGGATTTTATCCTTTATAGATTCAATGAGTGCAGGAGAGGGTTTACGGCGGTGAATCTTGGTCTTGATAAATTCTCGGAAAGATTTTTCCCTACTTAGGACTTTCAGATAGGCTGGATTTGCTTTTATTTCACTGAGAAGCGATCGTTCTTCTTTTTCGCTTAACTCATTATCCAAGTACATGGTAACTTTTTTGACCAGGTCCAGATAATTTTGATCTCTCATGGCTTTGCTTTTTTGACTATCTAGTGCTCCCACAATCGCGCCCATCTACACCTACCACTGCACTGTTCCCAAAATGATCATGGGAAAAAGTATGACATGAGTGGTTGAAATCTGTATTTAATAACATGGCGCTACAAATTTTGGGAATGCCAATAAAAATTGTCATTCCTAAGTGAAACCCGTCTGGGCCTTTTTCTCCAAAAGGATTTTTATTACGCAACAAACTTAGTCGTTTAGAGAAAAAGACGCCAGACCGGCTTCTTGGGGAAAAGCTAAATAGCTTTAGTTTAAAAATTTATTTCGAACGCTTATCCTGGTAACCCAGGGAAGCAGCATAATTACGCAATTCTACTTTCAGCATATTTCGCGCACGGTGCAAGCGAGATCGAACTGTTCCTATTGGAATGTCTACAATTTTTGCAATTTCCTCATAGGTGAATCCTTCGATATCACATAGCAAAAGTACAACTCGAAAGTCAACTGGCAAAGCATTAATCGCATTTGTCACCTCATCCCCCATCATGGCTTGGAACATTTCCTCGCGCATGTCCATGTAGCTAGAATAGTTGGAATCTTCTTCTTCGTGGAAGTTGATCACCTCTTCATAGTCTACACGAGTAGGTTGCTTAGTACGTTTGCGATACTGATTGATAAAAGCATTCTTAAGAATCTTAAACAACCAGGCTTTGGCATTGGTACCTTCAATGTAGTTGTCGATAAAACGGTACGCCTTTAGATAGGTATCTTGTACCAAATCATTAGCATCATCCTCATTATAAGTCAGATGATAGGCAAACGTATATAGCGCGTCGATTTGAGGCATGAATTCCCCATCGAAAATACGTTCGCGGCGCTCTGTGTTCTTGTCTGCAGTCATTACCATCATAAATATAGTATTTTGTACCGAAGGCTAGAAAAATAATTGCTTATTTAACGCCCCAACGATAGAACTAAAGGATGATTGAAATAGCCTAAAGCATGTTGTCAGATAAAATAGTTGAATTAAATCTAAGTATACATCATCTTACAAAGGCAGTCACAATGTCATCAACTTAGCCTGCTTGGAAAAAGTTCCAATCCGATCTTTTTTATTTAATTTTTTGATAAAACATAAGGCTTAGTAGCCTATTTGAGCTGGTCTCAGTGGTCCATCAGGCCAGCCCAAGCCTGCGCTAAGATTTGAGAAATTTGGGTGGAGCAATGTGCTTTAGGATAAGTTCCCAGAGATAATCATAACGCACGATTTCCGTTTCATCATCAGCTGATACTTCCCAGAAGGGGACACTATTTAATTTTTGAAAGGCATTTTCTCCTTTTTTACTGGCCTTTTCGGGTACAAAATCAGCCTGATACAAGGCGTCCAATAAGCGAATAAAGCAATTGGCCCTGAAGGAGCTATTTTGTTTCAAATAACGGGCGCGATAAGTTCCAAGGGGTTCCATCCGATCAATGACATTGCCAAATTCTCTTCGACTGATTTGAATCAAGACCTGTAAGACAAGAATCGTCACGTTTAGGCCTTGTTTATCTTTAGAATAATTGGGGACAGAGTTGAGGAAGCGGTTCAATCGAAACTGTTTGATGCGGCGGGAGGCATTATTCAGCTCGCCAATTTGATCCAGAAAATAGAAGTAGGCACCATATATAGTAAACATTTCCTGTTGTGCAGAAGCCAGATAGGAGAACCGAGTATGACTTACCGCTTCTTGGTATAAGGCATAAGCTTTTTCAAATTTCCGCGCATGAAAGCTCAACAGGATAAATTGTTTGATATTGGTGAACCATACAAGCGTACCTTTCTCCGCTATTTCCAGACTCTCCTCGGCCCATTGCAATCCTTTCTCATATTCCTCCACTACCCGTGCACCATATACTAGTCTTTTTAAGAAAGCTGTTTTAGTGTTAACAGGAGCATGTTCTTTACTCTTGAAAAAGATAAGGGCTTCTTCACTGACCGCCAACATAGACCGTATGTCATTTCCGATCTCAAATTGCATACTCGCTAAGGTATAATACATGAGATTGAAATAATAGGTCTTAGTGGTAGCCAGGTAAGGCTTGAGTGCCGTGACGTAGGTAGCTGTTTTGGGAGCGAGTTCGGGTTGAGCGGCTCTAGAACGAGAAAAGTGTCGAATAATATCATTGTAATAACCTTCTGCCAGCGTCTCAGCCTGAAAATTGGCTAGTTGCTCTTGTAACACTTTACTATAATAGGTAAAGCCTTTTTTACTCCCTTTCATATCAGCCTGGTGAATCGTCAGCATTCGAGAAGACAACATGGCTAACTCCGTTAATTCATAGCGCAGCGCTTGCCTCAAAATGGTTTGACAGAGGTCCATGGCGGTTTGCCGAGCCCCTCGTCCAAAAGCCACCCGTGCAGCCGCCCAAAGGCGGTAGCCATTGTAATATGCTTTTTGCACATCGGAAAAAGAAGCTCGCTGCGTGTCAATAAAAAGGAGGGTATTGACCAACCGATCTTTAAAGCGTTGTTTCAGCTTGCGGTAATTGGCATGTCCAGGAGGTAAATCAAATAAGAAGCTAGCCGCCTCGTCGTCCGACTTAACTTCGCCACTCTTGATCGCATCATACAATTTGTTTAGCTGCCCTTTGGGGCCTTCCTGGCCAATCAACTCCACTTGATCTACTTTGTGTGTCTTGACCAACTCAACTAGTTCGAGGATAACATCCATGCTATTACTTCAGTTTAAAACGTAAGTAAAAAGTCGAGTCTATGGTTATAACTGTAAAGGTTTGCTGTAGAACTAAACTGAGGTGTTGAAGGAACAGTGGGTGTTGTAAGAGTAGGTGATTCGTTTTAGGATGTAGCTGCTGTAGAAATGAAAGCTACTTTTCGAATTATCGATAGATCAAATATATTAAAGTATCGCATTAATTTCTGTCTCTTATACACATCTCCGAGCCCACGAGACCGAG
>CAJXUM010000657.1 GCA_913060855.1 uncultured Lewinella sp.
TCTACACTATCCTCTTCGTCGGCAGCGTCAGATGTGTATAAGAGACAGGATTTTTATACTTCTAAATGACACCTTATTGCCATGATCCTGCAAGAGGATTCTACCTTCCGGAGCCTCGCCAAAGCCTTCGTATTTAGCATATTTGCTATAGGCTACCAATGCTTTGAATAGCTGCGAATGCCTGTCGTATTCCACCACCTTGATATTATTTAGATAATGTTCAACATGGCCGTCATTGACAATAATGCGTGCTTTATTCCAGGTTCCGGGATTTACAGCACGTTTCTTTTTATTGGGTTCGGAATAACTTGCCGCGGTGATCAAATCGTAGAGCGACCCGACTGTTCTATTGCTCTTGATGCCCTTTTTGGCATCAGGATGCAATTTATCGTCAAGGATTTGAAACTCGCAACCAATCGATGACCCCGTACCTTTATTCAGACCTGTATCGACAAAATACTTGATACCACTATTGGCACCAGGTGTAATGTTGAATTCCAGTTCCAGTTCGAAATTACCAAACTTATCTTTCGTGACGATGTCTCCTCCATGTCTTGCTTCCCCTCCTCCCGACTCCAATACCGAGAGAATGCCATCCTTCACTTCCCAGCCGAATTCCGGAAAATCATTTGCTTTTGCACTTTTCCAGCCTGCGGTCGTTTTACCATCCCACAATAAGCGCCATCCTTTTCTGCTTTCGCTTGGGGTCAATTCATTTTTCAAGTAACTAAATTCAGTCGCATATTTAGCCACAGGCCATCTTTCCTTTTCTAAATCGGCCGTCAAAATACGAGCGCCTCTCCAACGAATCTTTAAACCATCAAGCTTTTTATTATTGATGGAATGTACTTGCAGGGCTATAAATCCTTCCGCAGTCATATCATCCACCAAATGGGTTACTTGTACGCCATTAATCCAGGTACGGATGGTGTTTCCGATGGCTTCGATGCGATAGGCATTCCAGGTGCCGTTTTTAAAGGCTTCCTGCCCTGGTTTGTTCATGGTAACGGGATAGATCCAACCTCTTCTGGACTGGTCGAATATGCCACCACTCCATTTGCGATCCGATACATCAATTTCTGCTTGATAGCCGTGAACGTCCCCGTTTTTATAGCTTTTATCTGAAATACTTCTAAATTGAATGCCTGAGTTGAGGCCCATATCAATTTTCACATCTACTTCCAGAATAAAGTCGCCATATGTTTTTTTGGAACATAGGTAAGTACTCTTAGATCCGAATTTTGAAATGCCAATGATTTGATCTCCATCTACTTCATACGCCGCTGATCCCTGCTTAATTTCCCAATCGTTCAAGTCTTTCCCGTTGAATAGCGGAGTCCAGTTTTGGGCTTGTATAGATACGGAAGCCAATACCAGGAGAATGATCCATCCTTGTGTTGTGATTTTTTTTATCGTCATGTTTTATGGTTTGGTTCTCTATTAATTGTTTACAATTAATTCGAATCTGTTGACATAGAACTAGGTAGTTGGCTACTCCCCCATTCCTTATTCGGTTGATCCCCCATTTTTAGGATTAGGCTACCTCCTTTGACCAGTTCATCATGATAAAACCATGCATTGTTCCAGGTCTTTCCATTTAATACAGCGGACTGAATGTATCTATTTTTCGAGGAATTATCCTTGGTTTCAATGACAAATTTGCCTCCTGGGTAATATTTGCTATTCAGCTTAATCGTCACTTTATCAAAAATAGGGCTTCCAATTTCGTAAATCGGCTCTATAGCAGCACCTCCTTTCATTTCAAATAACCCCAGCTTCAACAACACAGACAGAGCCCCCATTAGGCCTTGGTCCTCATCGCCATTATACCCGTTTTGCGGATCTAAATGGCTATATATTCTTTCGGTTACTTCACGGGTCCAGTACTGTGTTAACCACGGTTTCCCTGTATAATTGAATACAAAGCCCACTTGCATGGAGGGTTGATTCCCGTAATTCAAGTAGGTGTTGTGCAAGGCTTTGTGTACAAATCTGTCCGACTTGAATGATTTGGATATGAAATCGTGTACATCGGCAATTTGAAACTGCTGATTCAATTTCAAAGCCGCTTTATCGGGACCTCCCATCAAATCAAAAAGGCCGTTCATATCGTGAGGAACAAACCAGGTGGATTGCGTCGCGGTACTTTCCACAAAACCGTGGTGGCTCAAAATAGGATTGAAAGGTTCACTCCAACTGCCATCCAATTCTCTGGGCCGCATCCAGCCCGTACCTTTGTCCCATACGTTCTTATAATTGTTGGCGCGATTGGCAAATAGTATAGCATCCGCAGTTTTCCCCAATGACTTTGCCATCTGCGACAAGCACCAATCTTGATAGGCATATTCCAGGGTTTGGCCTGCCCCTTCGTTGTGGTAGCCATTGTTCTTTTCAGGAACCGGGTAAGGCACGTAGCCTTTGTCGATGTAATAGCTTAGCCCACCTCCTAATTCAGTAGTATGCTCATAGCCCGCTTTGCCCATGATACCGCCCGGCATTGCGTTTTTTCGCAATCCCTCATAAGCCTTATTGACATCAAAACCACGAATGCCTTTCATATAGGCACTCACGATAAAAGGGGTGGAAGAGGCGCCAGTCATGACGTAGGTGTAGTTCCCTCCGGAAGGGCCTCGCGGAATGAGTCCGCCATCATCATACATCATCAACATCGAGTTCACAAAGCCTTCAGAAACTTCTGGGTAAACCAAATGCCAAAGTGTATTTAAGGTCCATTGGGCACCCCAAAAGGAATCGGAATTATAATGGTGGAAGCTCGGTTTTCCATTATCATCAAGGGGTATTTGTCCCACTCGTGGAGCATCACCCGTCATATCACAATATTTCCCATTGGCATCGCTGATGATCCGCCGGCCTTGCAAGGCATGCCATAGATCGGTATAAAAGCGTGACTTTTCTTTATCGGTACCTCCCTCCACTTCGATACGACTCAGCCAAGAATTCCAATCCTTGAATGCCTCATCGGCTACTTGATCAAAATTCCAATGTGGAAGTTCGGTTTTCATATTCAGTCTAGCCTGCTCTGTACTGACATAGGAGATGGCTACTTTCATCTGCACCGTCTGCGCTTCCTTGCCCTTAAACTGGACATAGACTCCTCCATCACTCCCGTCAAACTGCTTCGTTTCACCCAATAATTTTCCATTTTGCCAGGCCAGCATGTTTTCGAAGGGCGCATCAAATTGGATGGAATAATATACATAGGTTGCCTTCGGCCTGCGGCGAGTAGGAGCCATTAGGGCGTAACCCGCAATCTCATCTTTTCCCACTTGTTTAGCATAACCTTTTTCCGTACCGCTCGGCCCCAGTATCGTTCCCAAATCCAGCAATAAATACTTTTTTTCTCCCGCTGGATAGGCATACCGGTGAAAACCAACCCGCGTAGTGGCGGTCAATTCCGCTTTAATACCATAGGTTTCCAGTTCTACAGCATGGTAGCCTGCGCGAACCACTTCATTTTCGTGGGAATATCTAGATCCATACTTTTCAGCGCCCAGGTGTCCTTTGAAATCCCCGGTAAGGGGCAGGACGGGAATGCCGGACAATTGCCAGGCGTGAATGTGGCTAAAAAAGTTGATGGTGTCTCTGTTGTAGCGGTACCCAGAATCCCAAGCTCCTCCGACGCCCATGTCCGGACTAAGGTTGACCATACCAAAGGGTCGGGTGGCTGATGAGAAGAAGAACCAACGAGAGTTAGCAGCATCGAGCAGCGGATAGACCCATTCGGCAGCTTGTTTCTTTTTCGATCCCGTTTGTATTTTTTTCATTTCAGCAGCATATCGATTTCCCATGATAATGGCGCTTTCCGAATCAAAATGGGTACCATCAGTAGTATTTGTACCGGCTGACAGGGCAACTCCGGTATGCTTTATAAAACCAGGCAATTGCAAGAGCATTTCATTAAAAGCATGCCTGTTTTCATTGTCATAAAGCTGACCGGCGATGAATGGGAGGTTGGGATCATTGAACTCTTCGCGAATGGCAGATATGAGTATCTCCAACCGTCCCAGGTACATGTCCACCCGAATGGAGTGGCTATCGCCTTCTCCTTGATGCCAGATCACTCCTCTTAATGTTCCGTATTTCAGGGCTTTATGCGTTTGGCTAATAGCCTCCTCGTATAATTCCGTTCCCGGTAACCATTGAACAATTTTTGTGCCGCCTTTTGCATTCACCACCAGCCCTATATCATGATCAGGATGTTCTGCTACCATTGATTGTGCAAACGCAAAGGATGGTCCTAGCCGTTGCATAGACATTTTCTTCCTTACGGTAGAATACCTGTTCAGGGGATTGGTTGCCACGACGAAAGGTGTTGCTTCATCACCGGTAAAGAGGTAAGTATCCGCTAAGGGAGCAGTGTCTTTTTCTCTGATGGTTGCTCTGCCCGCCATATTGGATTGGCCGATAACCAGATAAATGTCCAGGTTTTCAGCAATTTGATTTGGGGGGCTATCTGTTTCAAAAATAGCAACTTGAGCTATCGCTAGTTGGTGAATTTGAAATAATAGCAAAAATAGAATGTGGTTTTTAAATACTTTCATTCATCTTCAGTTTGAACTTCACACTTATATTTGGATGATTGAGCCTTGGGACTAAATCGGGATCCAAGGAGTTTGACGGAAATCAATAAGGAGGGAAGTTAACAAAATCGATTATTAGCGCATACTTGGGCCTGTCTCTTATACACATCTGACGCTGCCGACGAAGAGGATAGTGTAGA
>CAJXUM010000658.1 GCA_913060855.1 uncultured Lewinella sp.
GAGATCAGCCTCGGTCTCGTGGGCTCGGAGATGTGTATAAGAGACAGGAGTATGAAAAATATCATCCCTTTTTTACTGAGCACTCAGATACTTTTAAGTATACCTATGATCCTGCCATCGCTTCCACAGCCATCGCTGGTGAACTCACAGAAGAAGAGCTTGATTTTCTTGCCCATGTGTCTTCTATCGAAGGTGAATTCAATTTACATGACTTTCCGCAAAAGGTAATTAAAGCCAATCCATTTCTGAAGCGGATTATCAATTACCGCCTATCGATTTTGGGCTTAGTCCGTACAGCTAAACCTACCGTCTATTCTGCCCAAATCAGTCCAGCACTAAAAAAGCTAGGTGTTTGGGCCGGAATATCAGACTACGACCGTCAAATCGAGATGATAGGAGATATACATCAACTTTCCACCTGGTTGGCTAATCGCCAGCAATATCCAGGAAGCAAGTACAAACAGATTTCTTATTTGCAGGATAAAGAAGGCAGCCTCAAAGGAGGTAGGAATAAGGTTCGCTTTAAGAAGAAAGAAAATTTTCATTTTTTGACTAAAGATTCAAAAGACGCTTTCAAAGAAAGAGGTAAAAAGGAAGCTGAAATGGATATAGTGATCGAGGATCAACTCAATCAGTTAATGCTTCGAATCATTCAGGTAAAACTCTGGTGCCTCGGTACTTACCCTGGGAAATTAGATAGTGATATTGGATCTATGAGTGTACAGGCGATCAAAGATGTTATAGCCTATATGCGGGAGATGATTGAACAAAGGTTGGACCGGAAACTAAGCGAGGATGAATCTATTACCATCAAAGATGTTTTAGTCCGGATGAAAAACAAATATTGGGCTATCAATACTACCTACTTTCTCGGTACGGTATTTCCCATTCTCCTCGATAAAAAAAAAGATAAACTGGAAGGTGGGGAGGCAAATGAAGAAGAGGAAGGCTCAGTACCCACTACTGTGTCTGAAGAACTAGGTACTTTGGTAAAAGAGATTCCAGCAGAGAATCAGGACCTATTCTATACGGAACTCAATAGATTGGTGGACGAAAAGGAGGAATCGACGGTTAGTGAAAAAACGAAAAGCAAGAAAAAACGGAAGGTGAAAACAAGGGGAGGGAGGGACCTTTTTAGGACGGTCAAACGTTTTTTTGGTAACATCATTAAGAGTATTGCCAGGGGGATAAAATTCATTATCAATTCTATTAAGAAATTATTTACTTGGATCAAGAATGGTATTAAAGTACTCATTCGAGAAATAAAAAAGGTTTTGGCATTGCTTAGAAAAGGAGTACAATTCATCTTCGGCAAGAAAAAAATCACCACCAAAGACGAATCAACGCAAACTGTTATTACCACCCATTATGATGCTGATTTTGATAGCGTCACAAGAATGAACCAAGCCAAACCTGAATTGATAGCGACCCACCTGGCAAAAAATCGCGACATCCTACTCGCACTACAGGAGTGTTCCAATTTCTTAGGGATGGCCTTGTTTATCGTCGTGCATATCACCCCTCCGGTTGGCTGGCTTAAATTGGGTATCAAACTGATTCGATACTTGGCAGGGACTCGATTTAAATACCAACGATTTTCTTTTCCGGGGCAGTAGTCAGAAGACCTCGACGGGATCTGTTTTCTACAGCTATGGATATCTCTCATAAGGAAATTTAGCTTCTTCCGTTTTTCCATCGGAACCAATCAGCACATAGATATCCAGTTCGTTGTCACTGATCCGTTCAAAAGTGAATCCTTCGAAGTAAAGGGCGTTCTCGCTTATTTTGACTAAGCGGAAATCAACGGTCTCCTCTTTCATCTCCCATCCCTTTAAGTTGGCATGAAAGTGTTTGAGTCGTAAGATTAAGCTACCGTTTTCCTCAACGAGCGTTACCAGTTCATAAAACTTTACCTTGTCATCCACCACCAGTTTGAAAGCACACATCATCGAGCCACCTAAAGGAGGCGACCAAATCTCTTCGGTGATTCCTCCAAAAGCCTCTCCTCGCCAATGGCCTTGTATCCAAGCTGCATCAGTGATTTTTGCTGCTGGAGAAGATTGTCTTTCTTCGAGCTGTAAGGTGTGGGTTTGTGAAAAAAGAATGCCGGGATTCCAAAAAAATAAGACCAGAAGAAATACAAGTCGTTGCATAATTAGTCAATTTTATCGATAGATCTGAGTTCTAACCCACCACCATAATTAGTGTGCGGATGAGTCTTAGCGATTTGCTGTGCTTCCGCTAAATCCTTCGCCTGGAACAAGAAATAACCGGTTAATTTGCTGGTTTGATTCTGCACGCCGAGGCTACCTAGCCAATCGACGGCGTCTGCCAACTTCTCAGCACCGACCAGTTTCCCCTGCTCTCCAAGTGTCTCGGCCCAATCGGTGTATTCAGCCACTAATGTTTCACCATCACTCACCTTGAAAGCTTCATTCTCATAAAGGAAGAGGGCATAAGTATTGGTATCTGCGACCGGGTTTGGCGGCGTGCTCCCCATTTTGCCTAGGAAATAACCACTGATTAATAGGGCTATAGCTGCGGCTAGTTGTAAGATTACTTTTTTCATGTCGGGTCTATTTTTTGAAGGTTTGACTAATGCTTTCTTTTGCAAGGCTGCAATGATTTTTTGCTCCAAAGCAGGATCCGAGAATTGCTCTTTGGAAAGCTGCTCGAATGCTTCCTGTTCTTGAGGTGTTAAGGCATCCATCATTCTGTTTTATATCCTGTTAATAATTGACGCATCGCTTTTCGCGCCTGGAACAGCTGGCTCTTACTGGTACCTTCCTTGATGTCTAATAGTCGGGCGATTTCTTTGTGTTTGAATCCTTCTATATCATGCAATGTTAATACCTCTCGGTATCCATCTGGCAGTTGCAGAATTGCATTTTTAAGGTCTATGTGTAGGTTTTGACGGGTAGAGGTGGCGGCACGCTGCAGGAGTACCGCTAATGTTAGCGTATCTCGATTTTTCCGCTGGTGTTCTCGAAACTTATTGATCAATATACCGGTCAACCAGGTTTTGAAGGAAGCCTTTCTCTCAAAACGATCCAATCTCTGTATCGCAACAATCCAGGTTTCTTGAACGAGGTCTTCAGCAAGCGAAACCTTCCCCTTGGCCAAGTAAGTGGCTGTCCGCATCAAGCCATCAATATGCTGGCGGTACAGTAAGGAAAAGTGCTCACTACTTCTCTCTGCTAGAAACTGGGAAAGGAGTTCTTCTGTTCTTTTTGGCAAAGCAATACGTATTATTCTCCCTTTAGTGATTTGAGCGATGGAAAAGGTTGTATCGGGGTGAATTTTTAGTAAAAATATACCTCCCTATTCATAAATGATCCGCTCAAACGCCTCCTGGATAGCCCAGTCTTCGAAGGGATATAATTGAAGCAATAGAATAGCGATCAATTCTTCCTTTGGGTCTATCCAAAAAGTAGTCGTGAAAAACCCGCCCCAGCTATAACTGCCGACCGATCTTGGCTTGGCTTTATCATCGGTCTTAGCGGAAACAATACCTACGCCCAGGCCCATATCTTCATCACCCGTTTCTAGGTGAGTACTGGCCATCAATTCAACGGTTTCGGATTGAAGTATCCTGGCGCCATTTAAAGTGCCTTTGTTGAGCAGCATTTGGCAAAAAAGGTAGTAATCATGAGCGGTTCCATTTAGATCGGCACCACCTGATAAGTATCGTTTTGCGCCGCGAATAGGATAATGGATCAATGGATAATCTGTTTCCACTATTCCTCCAGCCGCGGACATATATACTTTCGTCAAACGATCATATTTTTCTTCAGGAAGATAAAAATAGGTGTCCTTCATCCCCAATGGCACAAAGATTTTATCCCGAAAAAATACATCAAGTGGCATACCTGACCACAATTCTACTAGATACCCCAATACATCGGTACTAAGACCATAAGTAAAGCGATCACCTGGCTCATGCAGTAAGGGCATTTTGGCAATATTCAGTACATTATCTTGGAGTGAAATATCCCTTTCTTCAAAACCTTCCGTAATACCCGCCTTTTCAAAAACAGCCATTAATTTTTCATCTTGAAAACCGTAGCCAATACCAGAAGAATGCGTAAATAATTGCCGAATGGTGATTTCATTTTCAGCCCGATGCGCAGTAAAACTAGAATCCACTAGATCGATACTGTCCAAAATCTGGGGATCCCGAAAAGCAGGAATATGCTGACTCAGCAAATCATCCAACTGGAACTTTCCCTCTTCATAGAGCATCAACGCAGCTACGGCAGTGATCGGTTTGGTCATCGACGCCAGCCGGAATATATCCTCAGTAGTCTGTGCTTTTCCATGGACTACGTCACTTTCTCCCAAGGCTTTGTGATAGACGATTTCTCCTTCTTTAGCTATTAGCGCGACCACTCCTGGAATTTCTTTCCTGTCGATGGCGGTGCGGAAGAGCGAGTCAAGTGCATTGACCGTTTGAGTCTCGAAGAGAGGGTCCTTCAACGTGCCATTTGAAGGGGATTGGCAAGCCGTCAGCAGGCTTAAAAGCAGGAAATAAAAATGTACTGGTTTCAAGTTGTTGATTTTTAAAACGGTGCAAGAATAAATGGGTTGACTTCAACTGGCTGACCTAGACTTCAGAAGTTTCCTTGGGTGTGACTGGGGAAACTTCTGAAGTCTTGCTTAAAAAATAGGCTGTTCGCTACCAGCTCCTGCTCTGTCTCTTATACACATCTGACGCTGCCGACGAAGAGGATAGTGTAGATC
>CAJXUM010000659.1 GCA_913060855.1 uncultured Lewinella sp.
GAGATCAGCCTCGGTCTCGTGGGCTCGGAGATGTGTATAAGAGACAGATCGAAAGATCTATTCTGGCACTCAATCCGATAAAGGGGCGTATAAAAGCTTTAGTATTCATTTGGCCAGCTTCCGTCCCTGTCATAATCATTTCAGTCTTCTCCAAAAAAACCGCTCCAGCATTGAAGCGCACAAACTCAAAGAGCTTATAATCCAGGCCTAAGTATACGGGCCGTCCGACAATCATACCGGTCACCACATTGCCTTTATCATCTTCGAAGTCGTCCATAAATACCCCGAAAACCACAGAAGAGTTGCGCAAAAATTGAGGGGCAATCGTACTATTGCTGAGAGGGAACGCTACGCCGGCGTAAGGAGCGGCACCGTAGCTGAAGTCATTCCATGGGCCAGCAAGATATACGCCACCATAGCCAAAACTGAGGGAAAAGAAGCCCTTTTTCTGTTCGGTTCCATAGTCGTCTATATAGCGACTAATGGAGAGTTGACTCGTGGTTTCACGTATTAATTCCCGGATATCCGTGTTAATTATTGCTTTCACTTCCGCTATCTTTTCAGCGATGAGCGCTTGCCCGCTAGCTGTTACTAGCTGTGCCGTACTATCTTTTGGCATGCTGGCAAATTCTATCCCTCCGAGCTGGGCTAATTTCTGCCGTACGCTAGTTGATAGTCCAGTAAAGACCCCTTCTTGTTGGCTGCGATAATTGCTCAAGGCATCGCGAATGATGCGTTCTAATTCGGCCACCATTCGTTTTTCTTTTTTGGCCAATTCTATCTTTTTGCCCTTTAGGTTAATATTGGCATCGAGATGGGCGCTGACTTGCGCCGTAATTTGCTGGCTCAACTGTTCGCGTTCCTCGCTGCTGATCTGCCGATAAAAATCAATGCGAAAATCATATTTCTCGGACGCCCGTAAGGGATAATTTACCGCTAGGCTATAACTCGTGTTTATCTTGTTGTCGAAGTCTTTCCAGGAGGCGAGATAGAGGCGATCTTTATCGCTTTTAGCTTTGGCGGGTAAGATGCTGATTTCAATGATATCAATACCTGGAGGTACCAAGCCAGTAAACATGAGCGGTTTCTCTGCCGGCAGGGCTTGGCCTTCATTGAAGTAGTTCTTTTCTAGGTCGTAATTGATCGTCGTATATTGAGAGAAAGTAGGACATACGATTCCTAGGATGGCAAAGGCCATCAAGTTTAGTTTTTTCATGTTTTTGGATTGTATTTTTAGGCAAAATTTTGTTGCCTATTCAAAACAAAGTAAGACTATGAAATATCGATTCAGGGAAACGATAGCGGGGTTTGTTTCTGCTTCAATACAGAATGCAAAGCTTTGTCCAATTGCTCACTAGTATCCAATTCTTCATTGGGATACGCCCGCTTCTGCTTATTTTTAATGAGGCGATTGCTCCACCTGTTTAAAGCCAAGGTCAATAGAATGGAGAAAAAAATCCAAGAGATCGTGAAAATCGTGCCGAAGGACAGACCCATTTGTACGACCACCAGAAGATTCATGTCTTTACGCTTTTTGTTATTAGGATTGTTGTCAGGATATAGACTCGTATTTTTAAATCGGTCACCTTTTATTCTGAACTTATTTACTAATGCTCTTAACTAGTTTAATTTAAAAAATCGAAGGCCTCATCATCCGATTCAGGCTCTTGGATCATCTGAAGGAATGCTGTTTCAGTATGAGAAAATTTAGTCGTGAATAAGTCGACGATATCTCCGATCAGGCTCAAGGTATCGATGGTATTAAATACTTCTTCCTTAAGCTCCACAGGGGCATCATCGCTGGGAAGCAATCCTTTGAATTGCGCTTCTAAGTTCTGGCGGATCTTATTCGTTTCTTCCTTATTTTTCATCTTGCATTTCATTTAATTGATGGGCTAATTTATCTCTACTACGCTTTAGTCGCATTTTTACGGCACTTTCGCTGATCTTCAGGACCCGGGCAATTTGTTTAGTTGAAAAATCATCTTGGTACCGCATCAGCAATATCATTTTGTCATCCGGTTTCAATCGCTCCAGCAAGACCTCCAGCTGCGTGAGTTTTAAATCTTGCAGGATCTTGTTTTCTAATTCTATCTCCTCGGTGGAGAGGTACTGGAAAACTTCGGTATCTAAAGGGGAATAGGGGATTCGTTTTTTCTTCCTGAGGTGATCCATGCATTGATTATAAGTGATGGAATAGACCCAGGTGGAAAAAAGAGAAGTTCCCCGAAACTTAGCGATATTCAGAAATACCTTTACCATTACATCATGAGCTAGGTCCTTGGCAGTGTCTTTGTCCGTCAAGATTCCGAGGCACTTGTAGTATACCTTTGTCGCATAGCGGTCGTAGAGAATTTCAAGTAATTCTCGCGCTCCTTCTTCCTTGATCTTTTGAATGATCTCCAGATCAGGAAGTTTCGCAAATGCTATATGTTTAACCTTATTTGTTGGCACTGTAAACTTTTTCTTTAAGAAAACTAAGCTGTCTTTCCTCCTAAACTGTTTCCACAGCGATGGCAAAAAATAGCAGCGGTATGGTGTTCCGCTTGCTGGCAATCGGGGCACTCGGTAAATATGACTTCTTTCATCTGCATCACCCTACCGCTGATTTCAGCAGTTACGATCCCTGTTGGAACGGCGATTACCCCGTAACCCATGATCATTACTATCGTAGCCAGAAATTTACCAAAGGGCGTGATCGGTGTCACGTCTCCATAACCTACAGTGGTAAGGGTTACAATCGACCAGTACACTCCCTTGGGGATATTGTCTAATTGCGGATTCGATCCCCCTTCTACGATATACATTAGTGAACCGATGATAAGCGCCATCAAAATGATAAAAGACATAAAAACATATATCTTCGTTTTGCTGGCCCTGAGTGCGCTGATAATGACTTCTCCTTCTTCTACAAAATGCCCCATCTTAAAGATCCTAAACACCCTCAATAGACGTAGCGCACGTACAATGATTAGATTTTGAGCACCGAGAAAGAAGATGCCTAGGTAAGAGGGTAAAATGGCTAGAATATCTACCAAGCCAAAAAAGGAAGTGGCGTAGCGAAGCGGCTGCCGGGAAGAATACAACCTCAAAATGTATTCCACCGTAAAGATGAGTGTGAATAGCCATTCTAAAATAAAGAAAATCCACCAATATGCGAGTTGGAAATGAGAAACGGTCTCCAGCATCACGATGATGATACTCAGCACGATGGTCCAGGTGATAATTCGGTCAAATTTTCTACCCTCAGGTGTCTCGCTTTCGAAAATCACTTTGTGAAGATTCTCCCTTTGTGCGCTATCTATTACCTTATCCAGCTGACGCCTCCCCCAATATGCAAATTGGAGTGTCCACCCCCCCATCTTCTTTGGTAACCCCACAGCTGCTTGCAGGGCACGGGCCAAAAAGAGGGTCAATTTACGCCAAAACCACCTGCTCCATTTCTTCAGTACTTTTTTCACTTGTAATGATTTATAGCGACTACGCCTCGAAGGTTTCTTTTCGGTACAAAATTCCCCTAGCGAAGCAAGTAGGATTACTGTGAAGTTATTTAAGAATGCTTTTCAGGATCTCATTCCTTCAAATTGCAACCCATCAATCATTCTTAAACAACTTCTGTAAGTGATAACCTATTCTGATGATCATTTCTAAAAGTTTTGAAGCACTTTTAGATCCTTCCCTAAACCATCAGCAGTCTTCACTCAGACTTAGTAATAATTTTGACTTTGTTGATGATCAATTGATGGGTGGGGACGACCAAGTTTTCTTTATCATTCAATTTGAGGATCACAGCGATATTACTCACATTTATGATTTCCCCTCGTTGGCCATCTATCTCTATTATTTGTCCCTTCATGAAAGTCTTTCGACTAAAAAAGCTAGCTAGAATGTTGGCTAAGACATCCTTGGAGGCAATCCCGTAGGAAATGGCTGCCGCAGCCATAATCGCACCGATGATTAGTAGTAAATTGGAAGTGATGATGGACGTGTTGATCCCCGCTTGTGTAAGCGCAGTAAGGGTCACCAATAAGAACAATAAATAAAAGACGAAACTGCTGATGACTTTTCCGGTGCTGATGCCCAAGGTATTGGTAGCTCCTGCAATAACATCCCTAACAAAAGTAGCGATATAGATACCGACGGAGAAAAAGACAATTGCAGATAGTAAATGGGGCAAATAGCTCAGCAGCTTAGATATTTCCTCCGATACGGCGGTCCAACCTAAAGTGTCAGCAGCGGTCGTAATCACAAGAAGTATCAATATCCAATACACGAACTTTCCTACCAGTTCGCTCGGGGCCAGTTTAATATTGGCCTTTTCAAGCAGTTGACCAGCTTTGATTCTATCCGCTAGTTTATCAAATTTGATGGCTTTGAGCAGCCTGCGGATACCGCCTGATACCAACTTTGAAAATAACCAACCAAGTAACAATATAAAGATGGCCCCCAAAACGCTGGGCATGGCAGCCATGAAGGTTTGGCCGAAAGAGCGCAAGGATTCAAAAAAAAGCTGTGACCAATTCGTAAATTCTTCCATTTTAACAGGGTTTTATGAAATTCCAAGATATAGACTTGGATACCCCGTTTTGGTCACATGTTCTGGGAGTCTCTTTTTATGAAGGTCTTTCCACGCCAACAAATATAAATCGATAAGGGTAGTTAGTTCTTCAGTCTTATAATTTGTTTGAGGTCTGTCTCTTATACACATCTCCGAGCCCACGAGACCGAGGCTGATCTCG
>CAJXUM010000660.1 GCA_913060855.1 uncultured Lewinella sp.
AGCGTCAGATGTGTATAAGAGACAGGAACAGACAGGTTGGAAAACTAGCCTAGCCCAACCGAGATTCCGACTTCTGATTTCGGACTTCCGCCTTCACATGAGATGAACTGCTGATTTCTATGCCAGGCTACCTTGAGTAGTACCTATCTATTCGAGTAAAAAACAGGTCATGCCAAAACCATTCATTGTTAGAAGATCTTCAACCCTAGCATCTTCCACCTCAACTCGTCTCAGGCTTCGCCATACTCTCCTTCTCCCATTGAGCGTATTGGTGGTCTTCAGCGCGATATTGTCGAGTTGTCAAAAAAAAATCAGTAGCCAAAGCTCTTCATCCAATCAACAAGTGATCCAACTTAAAAACCTCCCAGATCAAAAACGGGTCGATGTAAATATCGATGGCCAATTATTCACTGCCTATCAGTATCCTGACGATGTGGCCAAGCCCATCCTTTACCCTTTACTTACTGCTAGTGGTAAATCGCTGACTCGAGGCTATCCCATTGATCCTCGTCCTGGAGAAAGGGTAGATCACCCCCATCATGTCGGGCATTGGTTGAATTATGGGAATGTCAATGGCTTGGATTTCTGGAACAACTCCCAAGCCATAGCGGCGGAAAAGAAACATCGCTATGGGACTATTGAACATCAAGGCATTACTGCAGCAAAAACAGAAAAGGGAAAAGCACTGTTGACGGTATCTGCGGTCTGGAAGGCGCCGGCTGGAGAAATGCTCTTGGATGAAACCACCCAGTTCATTTTCTCAGTCAAGGATGGGGTTCGTATTATCGAAAGAATGACCACTTTGACCGCCAAAGATTCAGAAGTATCCTTTAAAGATAATAAGGAAGGTATGTTTGGGATTCGCGTTACTCGCGCACTGGAATTCCCGACTGATAAACCTCAATTCCTGGTGGGTGCAGATGGAAAACCGAATACAGAAAAAACGGTAAACAACGAAGGTGTCTCGGGCAACTACCTCAGTAGTGAGGGATTAGAAGGAAGCGGTGTCTGGGGAACGCGGGCCAGATGGATGAAGCTATATGGTGAGGTGGAAGGAGAATCTGCGTCTATCACCATAGTGGACCACCCTTCCAATCCTGGCTATCCCACCTATTGGCACGCCAGGGATTATGGCCTTTTCGCCGCTAATCCATTGGGCCAATCTGTTTTTTCAAAAGGCAAAGAAGAGCTTAACTTTAGTTTAAAGGCAGGAGAAAAAGTCACTTTCCGCTATCAAATTCTGGTGCATTCAGGCAGTGACTTATCAAAGGTAAAAATAGACGAAGCGGCAGATAACTTTGCTCGTTCAAATTGAATTATTAAACCAACTATTTATGCGAATCGCTATCAAGTATAGTTTTTTCTTGTTGATCCTATTAGGCTGTCAGGGAGAAAAACCACCGCTACCTCCTCCCAATATTCTCTGGATTACCTGCGAAGACATCAGTCCCAACCTAGGCGCCTATGGAGACACCTATGCTAATACCCCCCACCTGGATCAATTGGCCAAAGAAGGTGTCCTTTACACCAATGCCCTCGCTTCCGCTCCCGTCTGCGCAGTAGCACGTTCTAGCATCATTACGGGCATGTACGCCTCTACCCAAGGCACCCAATATATGCGGTGCAACGGAAGATTGCCAGCAGGCATCCAAACCTACCCCGATTACCTACGGGCCGCCGGCTATTACTGTACCAATAATACCAAGACGGATTACAATCTGGCTATTAACCACAAAGCCCTCTGGGATGAATCCAGCAACAAAGCACACTGGCGAAATCGGCCCGACAATAGTCAACCCTTTTTCAGTATTTTCAATTTCACTTCTTCTCATGAAAGTCGTGTCAATAATGCTGATCGATATAAAGAAGCAATTGCTGATCTTCCAGCAAGCAGCCTTAAAAAGCCAGGTGAAGTTCCTCTGCCTCCTTATTATCCCGATACCGAGACGGTGCGGGAGCTATGGGCTCGGTATTACAACATTATCACAGCGATGGATCAGCAAGTAGGGGAATTACTGCAACAGCTGGAGGACGATGGACTCGCCGACAATACGATCATTATATTCTATTCTGACCATGGTGCGGGCATACCTCGTCACAAACGCTGGTTATATGATTCGGGCCTGCTGGTCCCGATGATGGTGAAGGCACCTAAAAAATATGAGCATTTAATCCCACACCCACAAGGCCAATCCACCGATGAATTGATCAGCTTCATCGACTTCCCCCCTACCGCCCTTCACTTGGCGAATATTCCCGTACCGCCCAACATGCAAGGCCGTGCCTTCCTGGGAGAATCCCTAAGTCCAGAACGAAAATATACTTATGCCGGAAGGGATCGCATGGATGAGCGTTACGATATGCAAAGAGCCGTTCGCAGCAAAACCCATAAGTACATTCGCTACTATGAGCCTTATCAGCCCTTTTGCCAATACATGAACACCCCAGAAAAGGGCGGTATCATGGCGGCTATCCGGGAAGCTGCCGAAGCGGGAACGCTCCCAGCTGCAGGTCAACATATTGTAGCTCCTTTCAAACCGAAAGAAGAGTTATTTGAACTCGCAACCGATCCGTATGAGCTCAACAACCTGGCAGATAATCCCGAATATGCAGACCTATTGGCTGAACTTCGACAAGCGCATGCAGACTGGTCTGATGATACGAAGGATACCGGCTTGATTCCCGAAACCATTCTTCGCGAATGGGAAAGCCAAGCTGACAAAGCCATTTATCACATCATGCGAGAACAAGAAGTTCCAGTGAGTGAAATTCGGAATACCGCTATTGGCCAGAACACGGAAGAGAGCTTGGTCCAATCACTAGCTCACTCCAACAGCGCCGTCCGCTACTGGGCCGCGATCCAATTGGGAAATCAAACGAGCATCAATGCGGCGGTGCAGCCCCTAGTCGCTCAGTTAAAAGACAGTATACCAATCGTCCGCATTGCCGCCGCCAGAGCAATTTCTAAATTGACCGATAAAAAAAGTGGGATAAGCACACTGGAAGATGCCTTGCAACATCCCGATGAATGGGTACGTCTAGCTGGCGCCCAAGTATTGGATGAATTAGGAGAAGGCGCACGTGCTGCCATACCAGCCCTAGAGGCCGTCATGGAGGATCAAAACAAATACGTCGTAAGAGTGGCTAATCACGCCCTAAATCTTCTTTTAGAAACAGAAAACACAGTACCCTAGGAAGAGGCCAGAGGACAGAGGAGTGATCGGCTAGATTCAAGGCAGAAGCCCCGCCTCAGCAGTCTCTTTTCTCGCTTCTGTCTTCTAAATGTCTAGGGGTATGAATAGAGTCTAATGAGAGTTCCATCAATTCAATAAAAATAATAGTATGCAAAAATCAGTTTCTCGCCGTCGGTTTCTCAAGGCGGCTACCATAACAGCTGGGGCATTCACCATCGTACCACGACATGTCCTCGGTCGAGGTTTCACTGCCCCTAGTGATAAAGTAACCCTTGGCTTTATTGGCTGTGGACGTCAGAGCAGTGGCCTCTCGGCCCGTTTTACGACCAATGCAGAAGCCCAGATAGTAGCGGCTAGTGATGTGTTTACGGCCAAAATGGAATGGTTTCAAAAGCGCGTAGCAGGTCTTTATGCTGAGCACCGTGCTACCCCTAGTTACAACGGAGTTAAGACTTACCTGGAGTACGAAGATATGTTGGAACGCGATGACATTGACGGTATAGTCGTGGCTACGCCCGATCATTGGCACGCCATTCCTGCTATAGCTGCCATGAAATCGGGTAAGGACGTGTATTGCGAAAAACCTTTGTCCCATACGATCCAAGAAGGACGTGCTATGATAAAGGCTGCAGACAAATATGGTCGGGTCCTACAAACGGGCAGTATGCAACGCTCCCGTAAGAATTTCCTACATGCTTGTGAATTGGTGCGCAATGGCTATGTAGGAACGATCAAGAAGGTATTGGTTAATGTCGGCGACCCCGCAGTGCCCTATGACTTAGCGGCCGAAGAAATGCCTGCCAACTTCAATTGGGACAGATGGTGCGGCCCTTCTCCTGTTTTGCCTTATCATTCTCTGCTTGCACCTGCAACCAACAACATCAAATACTGGCCACAATGGCGAAAGTATAAAGAATATGGCGGCGGTATCCTCTGCGACTGGGGTGCGCATATGTTTGATATCGCTCAATGGGGATTAGGGATGGACCATACGGGACCAGTAGAGTGGACCCCGCCTAGTGATCCCAAAGCGGTACGTGGGCTAGTCATGAAGTATGCCAATGGCGTAGAGATGGTACACGAAGATTTTGGTCGTGGCTGGGGTGTGCGATTTATTGGCAGTGAAGGGAGTTTGGATATCAGTCGACAATACCTGGATTCAGATCCCGCCAATATTGTAACCGCCGAAATCAAATCTGGTGAGACGCGTCTTTATGATACTAAAGAAAACCACTATCAAGATTGGCTCAACGCGATGAAAAACAGATCCAAACCTATTTGTCATGGAGAAGTAGGTCATCGCTCTGCCTCTATTTGCAATATCGCCAATATCGCCTACTGGCTCAATCGCCCACTCAAATGGGACCCCGTTAAGGAGAAGTTTAATGATAGGGAGGCCAATAAGCTGCGGAAGAAGAAATACAGAAAAGGATATAAATTATAAGGAGCAGGTGTATAGCTATTCTGATGCAAACACTTAGAGCCCTCAGAATAGCCTGTCTCTTATACACATCTCCGAGCCCACGAGACCGAGGCTGATCTCG
>CAJXUM010000661.1 GCA_913060855.1 uncultured Lewinella sp.
TCGGAGATGTGTATAAGAGACAGGTCGTAGACCTTCCTCGATTTAAATTTCAGGGGGCATTTGCCTGGCTAATCTGGATGCTTGTCCATCTATTTTCCATCTTAGGCGTAAAAAACAAGCTATTCGTTTTTATCAATTGGGTTTGGAACTATTTCACTTATGATCAATCCCTCAGACTGATTCTGCGACCCCAAAAAAACAAGAAACTGGAAACACCTGATGCTAGTTCAGTACCTGATCAATAAAAAGAACAAACCCTTTATGAATTTATCCATAAAGGGCTTAGACTGATCTTAGTATAGAAGCCTATCCTCAACTCGAAAAGAGTTAATTGACAGGTGTTTACTTCCTCCTAAGCATCTATAAATCCCTTAAAGATTTTCCAAAATAATTGGGTGAAAATGACGGAAAACCGTGTTTAAATAAGGGAAAACGGTTGCTGTTTCACCAATAACTTATTAAAGTTAAAGGGAACGAAACAATCCGAAATAGATGGGTTTTAAAAAAAGAGAATGGTTTATACACAAATTTAAATCAAAAGGGGACAAAAAAAAATTAAAGTCGGTTAATTTATTATTAAATATTACCGACTTCAATTTTTCGTAGGGAAACAAGTCAATTACTTGCTGACCAATGTAATCGCTAATTCGAATTCGTCATAGATCGTCTTGTCACCAAGATTGTCGAAGAAACTACCCGAACCATAACGGATATCATACTCAGAGCGATCGATAGTTAATTCAGCCATCGCCACATTTTTACCATCTTTCTCCTCGATTTGTGTATTAAATCTTACTTCTTTCGTCGTTTCCTTAATGGTAAGGTTTCCGATTACTTTATAACTACCAGGTGTACCACGAGAAACTACTTTGGTAATTTCAAACTTAGCAGTAGGAAATTTTTCTACGCCAAAGAAATCAGGTGATTTCAAGTGACCTACTAATTTTTGATTGTACTCTCCCTTCAAGTCTTCACAAGTGATAGAAGCCATATTGATTTCGAAACCGCCTCCTACTAGCTTGCCGTCTTCCATATCCAAGTTGCCGCTATTCAACATCACTTTTCCATGATGGGAACCTGTTACTTTATATCCTTTCCAACTAATGAAGCTCTCCGCTGTATCTACAGCCACTCCTACTGGGCTAGTAAATGCAAGGCCTACAAATAAAACTGCCGCTAATAATGCGTAAAAAATGTTTTGATTTTTCATGACTTATTGATAATTTTTTTGGTGAATACATTTAACAAACACGTCTCTACATTAAAAGTTTAAACAATTAATGTATAAACATCTATTTAAGTAAAAAAAGACTCCAGAAGTTTACTTAACCTTATCCTAGAAAACTTCTGAAGTCTAAATCTTTATCCTCGCAGTTGATCCAGCAAACTATTCAGCCCTTTGGCTTCTTCCACTGAAATCGACGAAAAACGTTGCTCAGTTGAAATTCTAAGCGCCTGACTGGCCTCCTCTAGCACCTCTTTTCCCTTCTCTGTTAGAACGATATCGACTTGCCGGCGATCAAATTCGCAGGCTTGCCGCTCGACCATCCCCTTTTTCTTCAGTTTTTCCACCAAGCGGGACGCATTGGACATCTTATCGATCATCCGTTCCGTCAACAGCTTCACGGTGGCAGGTTCTGGGGACATCCCGCGCAATATCCGTAGTATATTAAATTGTTGCCAAGTCAAGTTCAATGGATCTAAAGCAGAACCCAATGATTGGCTCAACCAATTAGCCGTATACAAAATATTGATGTGGGCTTTTTGGAATTCACTTTCAAATTTTTTCTGCTTGATGGCTTCTTCGATCTTCATATGACTGCAAATATATGTAATAACATTAGATGTTGCAACATTTAATTTAAAAATACTTCACTATCCTGAAAAAAAGAGGCCATTACTATCATTGGATAAACAAAAAAAAGTAGTTTTGCTGCCCGTTTCGCCCTAGCCATCTTACCTCTATGAATTAGTTGTTATTGTATCTATATGCTTAAATATCGACGAAGATGAAAATTCTAATTATTGGTGGTGGAAATATGGGACTTACCTATGCACAAAGTTTCCTCCGATCTCATATTACGAGTAAAGAAGACATGATGATTCTGGAAAAGTCTCCAGAAAAGGCCCTGCAAATCGCCAAAAAAGATATCGGTACAGTCTATGGCGATGCCAAGGATTGTCTGGGTACTGCAGATATTATCATCCTGGCGGTAAAACCTCAGGACTCTGCTGCCTTATTTGCCAGTTTGGCACCATTTATAGATCCACAACAGGTTTTTCTATCTATTATGGCTGGCGTCAAAACGGAGACTATCGCTCAATCATTGAATGCGACCAAAGTGATTCGTGCAATGCCTAACCTACCGGCACAAATCGGCATGGGCATGACCGTCTTTACTTCTTCTGAAGCCGTGACACGGATCGAGCTAGTGATGGTTCAAAACCTACTCAGTACGACAGGTAAGGCCATTTATGTGGAACAAGAAAGTGCCATCGATGCGGCTACAGCCATTAGTGGTAGTGGTCCTGCTTACGTCTGGTATTTTATGGATGCCATGATGGAAGCCGCTCGTAAAATGGGCTTCAATGTTTCTGAGGCTGAATTGCTGGTCAGTCAGACCTTCCGGGGCGCCATAGAACTCTATAATAAATCTGATTTTTCTTGTGAAGAATGGATTCAAAAAGTATCCTCTAAAGGAGGAACAACCGAAGCGGCCATGCGTTCCTATCGAGCGAATGCCGTTCATGAAGATATCATCGCTGGCGCGGAAGCAGCCCTGCAACGGGCAGAAGAACTAGGGAAGTCCTAATCAGCTATTTTGATCCTTACAACAAATCCCTTAATTTGTCGTATTATATAGAGGTTCTGTCAGGGGATTTAGCAGGAGTTTCAATTATCTTTTCCCTATACAAATTCCCTGACCTAAATAACCTCCTAATAGACATCGGGCAACTTTCTTTATTTCGACAGTATGGAGCAAAAGGCAGTCATCCAGCAAGTAAGAGCAGAGATTTCCAAAGCTAATATCACAGCAGCTTTGGCTACGCTAACGAGCTATTTGGACAAGGCTGGAAGTGAAGCAGTAGAAGCCTACAATCAGGCTGTTCAACTAGCAGCGCAGTATGAACAAACGCAGCGTTCTGAAAAATTCGGAATGGTCTCTTTTGAGGACGCCAAAGTGAGTTACAACCAAATCAATAATGGTATTTTGTCCATTTTGCAAGACTTGGAAGGATCCACTGGTGAGGCGGATACTGCTCCTGTTTTAAAGACAAAAAAGTCTAAGCAATGGTTAATGTGGGCCTTGCCTTCTGGCGCCCTATTGCTAGCTGCTTTAGCTTACTTCCTGTGGCCTGTGGCGGAAAATGAGACCTGCCCTAATTTTGATCCCGATACTGCATTTGATATTTTAGTACTTCCTTTCAAACCGATTCTTAGCGGAACCGAAATCAGTCCAGCACATCGGCTCTTTGAAATTGGCCTGAACAACCTGATCGACAATAATGCGCTGTCCGGTAAAGCCAATGTCGACTCTTATGGCTTATCGATAGCTCAAAGCGAAGACTACCCTATCAGTACTCAAGATGCCATAGAAATAAGTACTGGTTGCAACGCTCAATTGATTATTTGGGGAATTACCGAAAAAGTTGGCCCTGGAAATCAACTCATCCTGAGTACCGATTACCTATTTGTCGATGAAGACGATATTCACCTAGATCGACAAGAAATAGGGATAGATACAGAACTAACTTCTACGACCATCAGCCTAGATTTCCCGAGGCGTGGCCGTCAAATCGACACTCTCGGAAACCTATCCAGTATCACAGAAAACATCCCCGGCCACCTACTTTCTCGTCTCAAGTTTCTACTCGGTGTTTTTGCGCATGAAAGTGGCGACATGGCCGCTACACAAAAGATATTAAAGGATTGGCCAGAAGAACCTCTAGATGCAGAAAGCACCAAAATTTGGGGCAGTATCCTGGCCGATAGCTACCAGAAGTCCAACAATGATGAAAAAGCAGAACAAACCTATACGCAACTGCTCGCCCGAGACCCTGACAATACCTTCGCTCGCAATAATAGGGCCATTATCGCCTATAAAAATGGGAATTCTGCTAGTGCTATTAGTGATTTAAATGCCGCAATCGATAAAAATAAAAATGACACCATCGCCTTGATCGCTCGATCCTATATTTTCATGAAAGAAGGCCTACTAAAGGTAGCGGAAGAAGACCTAAGGAAAGTCAAGCAATTGGATCCCGATCGACCTGTGGTAAAACGTTGGACAGAGAAGCTAGTAGAACGTAAAAAGGAAGAACAGCGAAAGAAAAGGGCAGCAGCCAAGGCTGTAGCCAAGAATCCTAGAAATGTAAACGCTTTAGTAGAGCAGGCAACAGCGGAACTAAATCTAGGCAATTATACGATTGCTAGAACTTTGGCTGAAAAAGTGACTCGGCTCGATCCTAAACGAGCCGAAGCCTACAGTATTATCCAGGAAGTCGATATCATGGAAAAGAAAGACAGCAAGAACATGAAGAAAGCGCAATCAAACGGGGTTACGCGAGCGAAAGTGATACAAGCTCGCCCCCTGCTGGACGCCATGATGAAAAAAGAATAAATTTTCTGCTTGTTACTCGCCTAGCTTTAAACTACCTTTAGGCCCGATTTTAAAATGACTAGATGCTGTCTCTTATACACATCTGACGCTGCCGACGAAGAGGATAGTGTAGAT
>CAJXUM010000662.1 GCA_913060855.1 uncultured Lewinella sp.
CACTATCCTCTTCGTCGGCAGCGTCAGATGTGTATAAGAGACAGAGATACTCCTTGAGAATATACCCAAGCGTATCATTATCTTCTACCAGTAACAGATGGGGTCTTCGCATTTGATAATATTTGAAATTTGAATAAACTCGCTATGTATCTTCTTTCACGAATGCTTCGGCAACAAAATGATAAACTTCGTTCCTTTTCCTTTCCGGCTTTCTACGCTTACTTCGCCTCGATGAGCTTCTATGATTTGTTTGACATAGCTCAATCCCAGGCCAAACCCTTTTACTGCATGTAGATCTCCCATGGGGATACGATAAAATTTCTCGAAAATTTTCTTTTGATGCTCGGGTGCAATTCCTACGCCATCGTCTTGTATTTCGATCTGCACATATTCCCCTTTCTCACTAGTAGATAAGACAATATCTACGGCTCCTGGGTTGTATTTGATCGCGTTCTCGAGTATATTTTGCAAGGCATTCATGATATGCACCGGGTCCATAGCTACGCTGTCATCGACTGCGGTCAGTCTTAGCGCTAGTGATCCGCCGCTTTCCTCCAACTTCAATGCATAGCGACTAGCCAATTCTTCGACCAATAAGTGCAGAGGATGAGGATGCTGATTCAATTCATAATGACCACTCTCCCATGAAGCCAATTCCAGGACCTTTTCAATGTGCCCTTTCATTTGGGTATTCTCCTTTTCCATCAACTGTAAATACTCTTCCACCTTCTCGCTCTTTCCATTCAAGCGTTGTCGGAGCATTTTTATGAGTAGGGAACTAGAAAAAACGGGCGTTTTTAGCTCATGCGTCAAATTATTAATAAACTCATTTTTCACTTGGTCGAGTTTTCGCTGTCGATTCAGATTCCGAATGAGCCAGGCCAAGCAAAAAACCAAGAGCAGCAAAAAGAGAATGGAAGGAACAATCAGAATCGCTAACCTTCCCAATAAGAAATTAAATAAATGATCGACATGGACATGCAGAATCGGCTGACAAGCGCATACACTCGTCACTTGGCCATTCAATGTGCGCGTAAATTCCTCATAGCGATAATTAGATCGCTGAAACCCCTTAGTCACCAATAGCGTATCCCTTTCAGCAGAGGCGATGAGGCCAAATTCATAGGCCAATACAATACCTCTTTTCGATAGAGAAGAATCGATAAAATGTTGTAAGGAATCCTGTAATCGTTTGGGGATGAGCATTTCCGGACTGGCTAAGGCTCGTTCTTTTTCTTGATGGAGCCTTTGCAGCATCAATTGGGTATCATAGGACAGGTTAATAGCAATATTCAAATCGACCAGGGTTCCTCGCATATTCTGATCAAACTTCCCTTTCTCCAATAGCAAACCCGTTCGGAGCAACTGGTATTGCACCAAGACTAATCCCATAAGAGATAGAGCGACCAATCCTATCACTACTCTTTTGCTCACCTTTTTAATTTGGTTCTCTAACGATTCAATTTAAGCCTTTTGACACTTCTATGCCTTTAATTTAACCCTTATTTGCGGTCATTAACTTTTCATTTAGCATTCCCTGCGCATTTTTGCGTTCTGAGTGAGAGAAGGTCATTTATAGTAGAACGAAGTTCTTTAAAAATGATTGATTGGCTGCCATTTGAGAGAACAAGAATTTGAAAACAGCTTTTTTCTTGACCGTAGCGCTGCTATTCTAAAGAAAAAACCGGTTCCCAGAACCTCATTCCTTCAAATCTCGCCTCAAAAAATCACGCTTAAACAACTTCAACGTTAAAAAGAAGACTTATCGCTTTGAAACCAGTGAATTTTATTTGTTTTGCACTCCAAAAAACAACCAAGCATGAAAAGAAAGATCTCCCTATTGATCGGCTGCTTACTAATAAGCTTAGCCGTTTTTGCCCAATTAACCATTAAAGTAACCGCCATTCCCGCCAATACGCCTGCCAATGATAACATCTATGTGGCAGGTACATTCAATAACTGGACGGCAGACAGTTCCGATTTTATCCTTACCGCACAAGAAGATGGTACCTTTCAAATCAGCATTACGCCCGCTCCTGGTTTAGTCAAATACAAGTTTACCAGGGGGAGCTGGGAGACCGTTGAAGGAAATGCGCAAGGAGCTTTTCAGCCTGATCATCAGTTTCAATATGAAGGCGGCGAACAGACCGTAGAAGTAGCTATTCTAAGCTGGGAAGGCCAGAGTGGTGGCATGGGTACCGCCGCTGATAATGTCTTTATTTTAGCTGAAGACTTTAGCATCCCACAGCTCAACCGCCAAAGACGCATCTGGATGTACCTACCTCCAGATTACGCCACTTCAGGAAAATCATACCCGGTGCTCTACATGCAGGACGGACAAAACCTGTTTGACGCCAACACCAGCTTCGGCCAGGAATGGCAAGTGGATGAAGCATTGAATCAGTTGTTTAGCCAAGGGGATGAAGGGATTATCGTAGTAGGAATAGACAATGGAGGAGGAGATCGCCTCAATGAGTATACGCCTTGGTCTAATCCAAGTTATGGAGGCGGACAAGGAGCTGAGTATGTCGATTTCATTGTTGAAACCCTCAAACCTCATATCGATTTGAACTATCGAACACGACCACAACGAGAATTTACGGGTATTATGGGTTCCTCTTTAGGTGGGCTGATTTCAATGTATGCGGTGATCCAGCACCAGGAGGTATTCAGCAAAGCCGGTATATTTTCGCCTTCTTTTTGGTTTACGAATGATATTTACGACTTAGTCGATGAAGTAGGCAAAAAGGAGGACCTGCGTATCTACTTATTGGGAGGGATAAACGAAAGTCAGGACATGGTACCAGACCTCAACCGTATGTATTCCCAACTAGAAAATGAGGGTTTTCAGGAGGAAGGGCTTCGACTCGTAACACATGCTGATGGCCAGCACAGCGAATGGTACTGGGCCAGAGAGTTTTCGAGTGCTTATCAATGGTTATTTGCTAATGCAGCACCTACTAATACGGTAGCGCCTAAGGTATTGGGGATAAAAATCACGCCCAATCCTGCGGATAGCATGCTACAATTTAGCCTCCCTTCTTCGATCACCGATGCTTCCTTTGAATTGTATGCGATGGACGGACGACTCGTTTTAGGCAGGCAGGCCATCAATGGGCAGCCAATAAATGTGGCCCGACTAGAAGCAGGAACCTATATCTGTAAGGTCTATCTAAAGGATCAAATCGTAGGAGGTCAAAAGATCATTATCGCACATTGATAGCAAACCTAAAGGTGGGTGGGCAGGCAAACTTGTATCGCTACTACCAAGTGGCAACTTTCCCGCCTGCTTTATCGTTTGTTTAGAAAGAGGCATCTGCTCTTCTTTCGATTCAATGACATCATATGAACACCTATTCTACCCTATTTAAAATTACCTTTTGTGCCTGCCTCCTATTGGGAATCAGCGGTTGTTTTCGTTCCATTGGCGAAAACTTGACTAAAGGAGTAACCAGTCAGCTCGATTCCACTTATCTAGAAAACACTTCAGCGGCATTAGCGCGGGGTGCCTTGCAAGAATTACTCAAAGAAGAAACCCAGCAGCAAATACGCCAGCAGTTGGATTCGCTGCTACAGATGACCGGCGATACACTTGACCAATTGAGTCAACGATTGACCGCCAATTTTCTGGGAGAATATACAGAAGAATGGATAGATGCGAGGACGAATCAATTGATCGGTAAAATAGATAGTAGTCTGCAACTCATCAAGGGTCAGCTGCTAAATGAAGACCTAGAAAATTACCTACAACACCTTTCTCGAGATATTCTCAGTGTCGAATTAAAGCGTTTGAGTACAGATTTATTGGATGATCTCATGGGTGCACCTATGACCAATCGGCTAGCTGCCATACGGCCCGCTATTTCGCAAGAATTGGACTCCATTATACAAGCTGCCATCCTTTCTGTCGCTCTGAATTCCTCTCAACGGCTATTACCTTTGTTAGACTCTTTGAGCTTAACGACGGGAGGAGTGATTCAGCAGGCGGAGGATACTTCAAAAGGATTAATCAGGTATCTACTTATAGGTTTAGTTGTGGTCATACTAGTTGGCATTATCATTTGGCAATTGGTTTGGAATAATCGGTACCAATCGATGCTAGAGGTAGTCACGAAAAATATCAATCAAGTTCCTTCTCAAAAGATCTATGATCAACTCACGGATTCTATTCACAAGGATATGGAAAGTCGAGGACTCGAATCTCATCTCAGACAGCAAGTCCTCAGTAAAATTGAGTTGCTAGATCAACCGGAATGGAAGGATAAAGATGCTCAGGTTTTACAATTGATCAAAAATACCTTGAAGGAAGAAATGCCCGCCGAAGAGGAGGAAATGACCCGCTCTGTTGGGCCTCGTGGTAGAGAATCAGATTTTGCAGCCCGCTTGAAGGAAAAAGCCCGCGAAGTAGGATTGGAGGATCATTTGGATAGTATGCTGGATAGGTAGGCTGAGGGATGTTGCAGGTGAAGAGGTGAATGGGTGAATGGGTGAATGGGTGAATGGGTGAATGGGTTGTCTAGAAAATTAAAAATGAACGATTTATACATTTAACATAACACTTTTTCACCTCTTCTCTATTCCTCTTCTTCGTTTTCGGCCAGCCTAATAGCCTATATTACAAGGGGCTTGACCGTGCTCTATTCATAGCGCAAAGCGTCCACAGGATTGGCCTTGGCAGCATAAAGCTGTCTCTTATACACATCTCCGAGCCCACGAGACCGAGGCTGATCTC
>CAJXUM010000663.1 GCA_913060855.1 uncultured Lewinella sp.
ATCCTCTTCGTCGGCAGCGTCAGATGTGTATAAGAGACAGATTATTCTGCAAAAAGTAATTAAACAGACGTTTTATTCCAAATTCGGCGCAAGCTAAATGTTATAAAAACATTAAACTGCAAAATTTCCATATAAACTAACATCTTTTTTGACAAAATTATCGTTAGAAATAATAGATTTGGTCTAATGAGATTTTAGACCAGTCTCAGTGGAAAGATAAAACAGCGTTTACTTCAGCTTCGGCTGAGCAGCCTTAAATCCATGCGGTACTTCACAGTCACAGTCGCCCTTCTACTATGCATCTATTCGTGCGGTTTCGAAACCGTGCAAATGCGCGACTTTGAAGTACATGGAATCGACGTTTCTCACTATCAAGCACAAATCAATTGGGATACCATTAGTCAGCAAAATGTTTCTTTTGCTTTTGTAAAAGCTACTGAAGGTGCTACTCATGTAGATACCTTATTTTGCCGCAATTGGAGCGAAATGGACAGAGTGGGATTAAAGCGTGGTGCGTATCATTTCTTCCGTCCTCAAACTTCTCCCGTTGCACAAGCCCAAAATTTTATAGAACAAGTGAAAATGAATGATGGAGATTTACCTCCCGTTCTAGATGTCGAAGTAAGGGATGATGTTTCCAAAAGAAGACTGATTGATGCGGTAAGGACTTGGCTAATCATTGTGGAGACGAGATATGATGTAAAACCCATCCTGTACACCAACATCAAATTCTATAATCGGTATTTAGCAGGTCATTTTAATGAGTACCCAGTCTGGATCGCTCGTTATAACAACAAAGAGCCACGACTAGCGGGTGGCCGCGAATGGGATTTTTGGCAATACGGTAATAAAGGCTTGATTGAAGGAATTGATGGCTTTGTCGATTTCAATGTCTTTAAAGGTAATTTACTTGAGCTGGAAGATTTCTGTAAACCACCAGCCCAAGTCTATAGCTCCGCTTACTAGATAAAATCCATTGAGCGGAATGGTTTGTTTAAGATTGTATTCGGCTGACTTCCTAGCCATTTATCCAAAATAGTAGCGTACACATTTCTAAAATCTACCTTGTAGATCAAATCTCCCTTGTCTAGCTTACTCAGGTCGGGCCCTTCATTATAAAAACCGGGCCGTTTTATATCTCCACCAATTAAGAATAGATTATTAGCCGTACCATGATCGGTTCCTCGGCTCGCATTTTGCTTGACCCTTCGGCCAAATTCCGAGAAGGTCATGATCAGCGTATCATTCAGGAGATCGTTTTTCTTTAGATCACTGACAAAGGCTTTCATACCCTCGGCATATTGTTTTAGAAGCCGTTCTTGTTGGTTTCTTTGATTCGCGTGCGTGTCAAAGCCGGATAAACTGACGTAATAAATCCGCGTATCGGTATCGGCACTAATCAACTCCGCTATTTGCTTAAGGTTTTTTCCAAAAGCGGTCACGGGGTAGGTGGTCGTAGAACGATAAACTTTAGACTGCTCAAAAAGGTAATCTGCAGAGCTATAGGTATTGGCTAACGTTTTGTACAAATAGGCTACATTTTCTTCTTCGTGATGATCTGACTGTGTGGCCAAGTGCTTGAGTAGTGGATTGTTGGTGCGTTTCTTGAGTTGCCTCGGATCACTCATGGCATATCCTTTTCTTTGCGCCCCTTTCAAGGCGAGGCTCAGGCCATCGTCGAGTTCCAATGCGCTATGCGCCGCTTCACATCCCTGACAGTTGCTGTCTAGGTATCGTCCCAGCCAGCCAGTACTTAGGTATTCATTGCTTTCACTGGCGGTATGCCAAATATCCATCGAACGGAAATGAGAGCGATCCGGATTGGGGTAACCTACATTATTGACCACACTCATTAGTCCGTCATCATACAAGGACTGTAGGGCTTGTAACGCGGGGTTGAATCCCAATTGATCACTTACTTTCACCACATCATCAGCGCTAACCGCTAGTGACGGGCGATTTTGATAATAAATATCATTTCTAAAAGGTACGACGGTATTCAAGCCATCATTACCTCCCGAAAATTGTACAATCACCAGGACCTTACCCGATCGACTGTTTTGTAGTTGTTGGGGTTGATAAGCTTTTAAAAAAGCAGGAATCATTATAGACGTAGAGGCTAAAGCCGATTTTTGCAGAAATTTTCTCCTTTTCATTAGATGTTTTTTTAGCTGAAACAAACAGATACCCTAGTCATTTCTATTAACTAGCTATTCTCCTCAAATGCTGACTAGGCTAACACATTTGGTATTCAGGGAGTGAGAGTAAGCCAACAAGCTGTAATTGGATGGCTTCTTCCTCGGTTTTACCCCTGGTGATTCGTTGGAAAAGCGGAAGGGATATAGTCGGTGGTTGTGCAAATAGATATTGACTCAGTATATCGAGCTGTTCCTGAAGTGCTTTCCCTTTTACTAGGCTATATAGCTGACTTATATCGACTTTTGCCAGTAAGCGTCGGGTAACTTTGTTCTTTTGCTTGGCTTCGAATTCTTCCTTCAATTTGAAATTAACCTCCTGACTATTGAATAGATAAGCGGGTAGGTTTAAGCGAAGTAGTAAGGTGGAATTATCGACCCAGTTTTTATTACCTGGCCAGCCGGCCACATTAGGAGGATTGAAAAGAGATTGTCCAAGGCTCTTCTGTAGAAAGACCAAGGCCAGCTCATTCTCGAAATCGATGTGTAAACTTTTCAGCATCCCCGCCATTAGTTCAACGGGTGATTTTATCTTGGTGCCCTTGTTCTTTTCAGTATAGAACCAGTCACTGGTGAAAATGACTCGCATAAGTGCTCCAATATCATAAGAAGAATCATAGAATTGGCGACTGAGATCATCGATAACCTCTTCATCTACCTTTTCATTGACGAAATAGCGATAGATCTTTTTGACAATAAAATGGGCTGTTTCTCTTTTCTCAAGAATCATATCAATGATATCGGTCCCATCAAAACGCCCACTTTTACCAAAAAAAGTTTTGCGACCATAATCATGAACACCTGGCCGGAATACGAACTCCCCCTTTAGGTTACTGCTCCAGCCTGTAAATGCTCGAGCAGCCTCTTTAATATCATTCTCTGTATAATTGCCTCGACCGATGGTGAATAATTCCATCAATTCCCGCGCAAAATTTTCATTGGGTTTCAATTTTTTATTCTGCTGGTTATTCAAAAATCGAATCATACTAGGATCGCGGGCAATAGCCAAGACCAAATCTTTAAAATGCCCCAGTGCATGTTGGCGGATCGTATTTAATTGGTTATTGGCCAGTAAAGAAGTTTTACTTTGACAAGCAAAATGACCATGCCAAAACAAACTCATCTTTTCGAGTAATGGACTCTCCTCGGTAGAGGCCATCCGCTTGATCCAGTCTACGCTCTGTAAAACCACTAGCCGCCGTTCCTTTTTTCGGGTTTCTGCCTTTTGAGCATCACTCATACTTGGAGTAGTTACTGCAAATGTGTCCTTCGTTAGGGCTTGTTGGCTGTGTTGTTTGGCCTGTGCAAAAAGGTGATCAACCGCACGTTGAACGGACCAATTCTTCTTGTCTTGCCACTCTTGCAAACCAAGGCCAAAGCCAGCTCGCCAATACAGGTGATTTATATTTTCCATCCGAGTTTATCAATTTTATTTCTTAGAAGTTATCCTGAAAGCTGTTTTTTAGACTAACATTTAGGCAAAGAGTTTATTAGCGACGATTTAAGAAAACGTTAAATCGATCATAAAAGCTCAATATTGCGTATCTTGCCTTGAATTAAAATCCCATTGTCATGAGACTTTTGACCTTATTTACGATATGTTTATTACTTGGAAATATTTCAGCCGCACAAGGCATTGAATTCTTCAAAGGAACTTGGGAAGAAGCCTTGGTCGAAGCCAAGAAACATGATAAAATCATTTTTGTGGATGCCTATGCCGTTTGGTGTGGTCCCTGTAAGCGAATGTCAAACAATGTATTCCCAAATGATAAAGTGGGTACGTTCTACAATAAGAACTTCATCAATATGAAGCTTGATATGGAACGTGGTGAAGGTTTGAAATTCCGTAAAAAATATCCCGTTTCTGCTTTCCCAACTTTATTCTACATTGACTATACCGGCGAATTGGTGATGAAAGTAAAAGGAGCGCAAGATGTGGCTGGTTTTATCAAATTGGGACATAATGCACTGAATAAGATTGACAGAAGTGGATTATTTGCCGAAGCTTATGAAAAAGGAGATCGAGACCCAGAATTGGTGTACAACTATGTAAAAGCCTTGAACAAGGCTGGCAAGCCTAGTTTGAAAATCGCGAATGAATACATCCGTTCACAAAAAGATTTAAGCACAAAAGACAATTTACGCTTCATTTTGGAGGCGGCTTCAGAAGTAGATTCTCGAATTTTTGGGTTGATGATCGAGCACCGACAGGAGATAGAGGCGGTCGTTTCTAAAGAACAGGTACAGGCCCGAATTTTAGACGCTAGTAAAGCAACTGCAGATAAGGCCATCGAGTTCAAAAGCAAGGATTTGCTGACCGAAGCACATGATGCCATGAAAAAATATTATCCTGAGATGGCCAAGGCGTTTATTTACCAAACGGAAATGGGCTATTGCCTCACCCAAGGTGAGTTGGATGATTACTTGGATGCTTGTAAAAACTATGCGAAAAAAGTAGCTAAGAATGATGCTGATGAGTTATCTAATTTCTGTCTCTTATACACATCTCCGAGCCCACGAGACCGAGGCTGATCT
>CAJXUM010000664.1 GCA_913060855.1 uncultured Lewinella sp.
CGAGATCAGCCTCGGTCTCGTGGGCTCGGAGATGTGTATAAGAGACAGATGTACTCCCTTAAATTCTTTTGAACCAGAAAAGTCAATGGCCTACATCCTAAGTTCTAAGTAAAGCCTAAATTAATTATGAGAATATAAGTCTAACTTTGGTAGCTTCTTAGTAGAAAAAAGGGTATTTTTGCGGCTTCATTCAGGAAGCAATAATGATTTTCATGTTGCAAAAGTAGGGGGGAGTTGGCTTAAGCCTTACCCCTTAGCTTATAGCAGCCTACTTTTAGGGCACGAAAATTGTTGGTGCATTCAATTAAACTAGCATATGAATTCAGTTCGGAACATCGCCATTATAGCGCACGTTGATCACGGTAAAACCACTTTGGTTGACAAAATGTTATTAGCCGGAAAATTATTCAAAGACCATGAGAAGCCAGGTGAGTTGATCATGGATAGCAATGATTTAGAGCGGGAGAGAGGGATCACTATTCTTTCCAAGAATGTATCTATTGTATATAAGGATACAAAAATCAACATCATTGACACCCCTGGTCACAGTGATTTTGGCGGAGAAGTAGAACGTGTTTTGAATATGGCAGATGGAGTGCTTCTATTGGTAGATGCCTTTGAAGGACCAATGCCGCAGACGAGATTCGTTTTGCAGAAGGCTATCCAATTGGGCTTGAAGCCGATTGTGGTGGTTAATAAAGTAGACAAAGAAAACTGTCAGCCAGATGTAGTCCAAGAAGGTGTTTTTGACTTGATGTTTGACCTAGATGCGACGGAAGACCAGTTGGATTTCCCAACGCTCTATGGTTCAGCTAAGTTTGGTTGGATGAATACGGACTGGAATGAGCAGACGGATAATATCTTTCCTTTATTAGATTCGATTTTGGAACATATTCCAGCGCCTAAAATCGAGGAAGGAAGCACGCAGATGTTGGTTACTTCTTTGGACTTTTCCAACTACCTGGGTCGAATTGCCGTAGGACGTTTGCAAAGAGGAGAATTGAAAAGCAATCAACAAGTAGCACTGATCAATAAAGAAGGCAAGATCACTAGACAGCGAGTTCGAACCTTATTTGTTTTTGAAGGCTTCGAGCGCAAAGAGGTGGATGTAGTAAAGGCCGGCGATATTTGTGCCGTTTTTGGAATTGAAGGTTTTGAGATTGGTGATACGATTGCCGATATTGAAACGCCAGAAGCACTACCCACTATTGCTATTGATGAGCCGACCATGAGTATGGTGTTTACGATTAATAACTCACCATTCTTCGGTCAGGAAGGTAAATTTGTTACCTCTCGTCACTTGCGAGATCGATTGGATAAAGAGTTAGAACGGAACTTAGCTTTGCGAGTCGAAGATACTGATATGCCCGAAGTCTTGAAGGTGTATGGTAGAGGCGTACTGCATTTGGCGGTTTTGATCGAAACAATGCGAAGAGAGGGGTATGAATTGCAGATTGGTCAGCCTCAAGTAATATTGAAGCGAGTGGATGGTGTGGTACACGAACCGATTGAGGAATTGAGCATTGACTTGCCAGAAGCGGTATCCGGAAAAGCCATTGAAATGGTGACTCGCCGGAGAGGTATAATGTTGAGCATGCAGCCTAAGGCCGATCGCGTCTTATTGGAATTTGAGATTCCATCTAGAGGTATTATTGGAATGCGAAACAACCTACTTACTGCGACAGCTGGTGAAGCCATTATGACGCATCGCTTCAAAGAATTTCAACTACATAAGGGAGAGATTCCTGGCCGTACCAATGGTTCTTTAATCAGTATGGAAACGGGAAAATCGATTCCTTACAGTATCAATAATTTGCAGGAACGAGGTACCTTTTTTGTCGGACCTAACAAAGATATCTATCAAGGACAGGTAGTCGGTGAAAATAGCCGCCCTGGCGATCTAGTTATCAACTTGACCAAAACCAAAAAGCTATCCAACGTACGGGCTTCAGGTTCTGATGATAAGTTGAAACTTATCCCACCTTTACAGTTCACCTTAGAAGAAGCATTGGAATACATCCAGGCTGATGAATACGTAGAGGTTACACCGAATTCTATTCGTTTGCGTAAGATCCTTTTGAAAGAAACGGATCGTAAGCGGGCTAAGAATGCGGCATTGGTGTAGCGGATAGTTAGAAAATATATGACTAAGCAATTGAGCTTAGACAAAATAGAATGTAAGGAAGAGGAGCTTGTAGTATTACAAGTTCCTCTTTTTTTATGGGATTAGGGTCTGGGACTTTGCCCTAACGACCCTTCTTCAACATTACCCTAAATCTTAGCAATAAACTCAGTCAAATTGATATCCCGAGCCAGGTTCATTTTCTTGCGAAGCCGATAGCGGGTGGTATGTACACTTTCGACAGAAATTCCCATCAATTTGGACATATCCTTACTGGAGAAGTTTAGTTTGACCAGGGCACATAATTTTTGATCTCCTTGGGTGAGTTTTGGGAATTTTTCCAATAAGCGATGATAGAAGTCTTTATTAACCGCAATAAAGCGCGTTTCAAATTCTTTCCAGTTTTGAGCATTGCTAATGGAGATGGATCGTACGATTTCTTTAATAGCCTTGGGTGTCACTTCTTGGCCAGACTGAGATAATTTGTTTTTTAGGGTGGCGAGCAATTCTTCTTTTTCGATCAGCTTCAGCGCGGAGGCCGCCAGTTCTCGATTTTTAACCTCCACAATTTCATTGGCTTTTTGCAACTCCATTTGTTGCTTTTCTTTGATCAATTTCTTCTCTGATCTATGTTTAGATCGTACATAGTTGAAATAAATGACCCCAATGACCAGTAGGAAGACCATTGAACCCAATAGAATGATTTTCTGTAGAAACCAAACTTTGTCCTCATGTTCCAACTGGGCCAGACGTTGTTTTTGGATGAGTTCTTTTTGATAGTCTTTTTCTTTGCGGAAAGCATCTTGAATTTCAAGCAATGGACGGTTGTTTTCACTACGACTATCAAAAAAACGTTCGTCCAACTCCTTAGCTGCTTTCAATTTTTGATAGGCGGCGAGGTAATCTCCTTTCTCATAATAAAGGTCTGAAAGTTTTTCATGTACCAAAGGGGTGAAATCAATATGGCTTCGGTATTGAGCCGATACTTCCAGTGCTTTCTGATAATGCACTTCACTAGCCGAATGGTCTCCTAGCCCTTTATAAGTATCTCCTAGATAGCTATAAACAAGCACTTGATAACCAGGATCATTTTCTTGAATCCAAGGTAGTGCCTGCTTGTATAGTCGTAAAGCGGCTTCGTACTTTCGCTCTTTTTTCAAAAGGAAAGCTTCCTCAAATTTCAACATGGAGTGGTTAAGTTGAGTAACTCCATGCTCATAATATAGGTTACAACTGTCAAGGTAGGATTGCGCCAGTGCAGGTTCATCCAATTCACGCAGAGTGGCACATAGCGCATAGAAATTCTGAACAAGGTCTGCCTTCTGTAATATACCCTCCTTTACTAATTCTCTATTGATCTCAAGCGACAATTCAAAGTAGGCGATGGCTTCTTTCTTTCGCTTGTAAAAACTATAATAGCGACCAATTTCAATATACAATCTCGCTTGATTGCCTTTCATTTTGGCTTCATCTGCCAAAAAAAGTGCTTTCCATAACTGATCGTAGGAAGCTTTATAATTGGCATGATGGCCGTATATATTGGCCAAAGCTCTCAAGGAACGGATAGCTTTTAAAGTATCCATTTTGGTCATATAATTAGAGTAGCATAGCTGCAACAAATAGATCGTACTATCTGGATATTCAAAACGAATATTTTGAGCTTTCTCAAATAAAAGATCATCCATTATGGCTTGAATGGAGTCCACTTTTGCCATTAATGACCCGCTCATAGCACTCATCAAAAACAATGCAATAATTATCCGAAATTGTCTAGGTGCTTTTATCATACTCATATAGCGATTGTGATAGAAATAACTTCGAACTACCTATAAATATCGCTATGCTAAAGGGATTGTTCAGTCTTTTTGACCCGTTATTTTTGGAGTGTTCAGTTTTTGTCTAGTCTATTTATACCTTCTAGTCAATCATTTTTCTCAATTTTAGTCTGTCAAAAAGCCAAAGCTTTGCCTTATCTTTCCAGCATTAGATTGTAGCATGAAGTCTACTTATACCACATCAAAACAAAATAAAAGGATAAGCCATGAAAGGAGCATTTTATCAAGAAAAAGGGGCATTTACGATTGGAGATAGCCCCGCCATTCCACCCGCTGAAGGAGAAGCCCGGCTAGCAGTAGCTTACTGTGGGGTATGTGGCACCGATGTGCATATTTATCACGGTGTGATGGATGCACGTATAGGTCCACCTCAAGTGATTGGACACGAAGCCTCAGCAGTGGTGCAAGAGGTAGGGCCTGGAGTGACAAATGTAAAAGTTGGAGATCGGGTAGCGGTGCGCCCATTACAATTTGGCGAACCTCACCCATTTGACAAAGGAAATGCCCACGTCGGCAAGAACCTGAAATTCATTGGAATTGATAAAGCGGGGGCTTTTCAAGAAAGTTGGACCGTCCCTGCTTATACTTTACATCATTTACCGGATGGACTATCCTTGGCGCATGGCGCACTGATCGAGCCATTGGCAGTGGCCTGTCATGATGTAAAAATTGGCCGAGTACAGGCAGGCGAAAATGTGCTTGTCATGGGCGGTGGTCCGATTGGGGTATTAATTGCCTTTGTACTCCGTGAAAAGGGGGCTAATGTCATGGT
>CAJXUM010000665.1 GCA_913060855.1 uncultured Lewinella sp.
CGAGATCAGCCTCGGTCTCGTGGGCTCGGAGATGTGTATAAGAGACAGAGCTGAATCTGCAGAACAACTGACTGAGGTTGTTGTAACAGGTTTGGGTATCAAGCGAGAAAAGAAAGCGCTTGGTTACGCTGTAACTACATTAGGAAGCAAAGACATTGAGCTCCGGCCTGAGGCTGATGTTGCTCGTGTACTTCGTGGTAAGATTGCAGGTGTGGATATCAGTCAAACTTCAGGTTTGGCCGGTTCTGGTACTAACGTAATCATTCGTGGTTACTCTTCTATTACTGGTACGAACCAACCGTTGTTCGTTGTTGACGGTGTTCCCTTCAACTCTGACACTAACACCGACCGTGGTGCCATTAGTGGTGGTGCTACTGCTTCTAGTCGTTTCCTTGACCTTGATCCTAACAGCATTGCTGAAGTTAGTGTATTGAAAGGCTTAAGTGCAACTGTACTTTATGGTGAAGCTGGTCGTAATGGTGTGGTATTGATCACTACTAAGAACGGTTCAGCTTCTGAACTGGACAAGAAGTTTGAAGTAACTATTGATCAATCTTTCTTTGCGAATGACATCGCTTCTCTTCCTGATGACCAAGACCTCTACGGTAATGGTTGGCAGAACAGAGCAGCAGCAGCATTCTCCAACTGGGGTGCTCCATTTGATCAGCCAGGCCGTAATAGCTTGGGTGCTGATGGAACTATTGCTCACCCTTATGATCGTGCAGCATTGAACGACGTATTCCCTGAATATGTAGGTGCTCGTTACAATTACCAAGCTTATGACAACCTGGATAATTTCTTCCAAACAGGTTTGATTGCGAATACTTCGGTAAACGTTGCGAACCGTTTGTCTGATGGTACTTCTTTGAACTTCAGCTATGGTTACCGCAGTGAAGAAGGATTTGTGCCTTTGAGTACGTATGACAAGCACAACTTCGGTTTGGGTATCTCTACCAAATTGGCGAATGGCCTTAAGATCAACTCTACATTTAACTATGTAAACTCTGATCGTGTGGCTCCTCCAGCTGGTCGTAGTACAAGTTCCAACCCTACTTTTGCTTCTCTATTCTCTAATGTATTCTATACTCCTAGGAGTGTAGGTCTTTATGAATTAGAGTACGAAAATCCTCAGGATAAATCTTCCATCTTCTATCGTGGAGGTAACGATATTCAGCACCCTATTTGGACGTTGAATAACACAGGCGATAAAGAATTGGTAAGTCGTTTCTTTGGTACGGTTAGCTTGAGCTATGACTTGACAGATTGGTTAAGTGCTACTTACCGTGTTGGTTTGGATGGTTACAATACAAGATCAAGATTCCATATCAACAAAGGTGGTCGTCAGCAGCCTGATGGTTTGTTGCAAACCAATGAGCGTATCAACTTTATTCAAGATCACACGGTAAACTTATTATACAACAAACCGCTTAATGAAAACATAAGCTTGGATGGTGTATTAGGTTTCAACCTAAGACGTGATACTAGAAATTATACTTTCTCAGGAAGTACACAGCAGTTTGTATATGGATTGTTGACACACAACAACTTCATTACTCACAATAACTTCTCTTCTTTCCAAGAAGAAAACTTGATGGGAGCTTATGCTACTGCTTCTTTGGGATATAAGAGCTATTTGTACTTCAATGTACAGGCGCGTAATGACTGGACTTCTACATTGGAATCAGCTAACAGATCAGTATTTTATCCTTCTGCTTCTGTTTCTTTCATTCCAACGGAAGCCTTCCCTAGTCTTCAGCAAAGTACATTATTGAACTACTTGAAAGTACGTTTGGGCTATGGTACTTCCGCTGGTTATCCAAGTCCATATGCTACGCGTAATGTATTGGGTACTACACCTAACGCTTTCAAAGCAGCAGGTGGAGCAGTATTGAATACCAACTCAGTATCTAATGTTTTCGGTAACCCTAACTTGAGACCTGAGTTGCATACAGAACTTGAATTTGGTATAGAAGGACGTTTTATCAATAACAGAGTTGGAATTGACCTTTCTCTTTTTGACAAGCAATCAACTGACTTGATCATCAATCTAAATCTTGATCCATCTACTGGTTTCAGTAATACAACGATCAACAGTGCAGCATTGTCTAACCGAGGTATCGAATTGGGTGTAGATATCACGCCAATCCAAACAGGTGACTTCACTTTAACATTGAATGGTAACTTTACCAAAATTGTTAGTGAAGTAAAAGCATTGTCTGATGGTGTAGATCAAATTCAGTTCGCTTCTGCTCGTGGTAGCTTAGGTAACTATGCTATCGTTGGAAGACCTTACGGTATTATCTTGGGTGATAGAATCCGTCGTGATGATGCAGGTAATCCAATCATCTCTTCAACTGGTGTTTACCAGGATGCTCCAGATATTGGAGAACTAGGTGATCCTAACCCTAACTTCACAGCTAACGGTGGATTGACACTTTCTTACAAAGGACTTTCTATTAATGCTCTTTTGACATATGTTGATGGTGGTTCTATCTGGGCTTCTTTGCCTTCTACTTTGATGGGCCGTGGTATTTTGCAGGAAACAGACTTCGATCGTTTCGTTCCTGTAATCGTACCTGGTGTTAAAGCAGATGGTACACCAAACGATATCCAGATTACTCCTAATAATCACTACTGGACTAATGGTGGTGTATTTAGAGATGAAATGCGTACTTATGACGGAACTTACCTCAAGTTGCGTGAGGTATCTGTTTCTTATACGTTGCCAAAGAGTTTGATTGAAAACTCGCCATTTGGTTCCGTATCATTTACGCTATCTGGTCAAAACCTATGGTATAACGCTTTTGGTTTTCCAGAGGGTGCTAACTTTGACCCAGAGGTGTTGAGTTTGGGTGTAGGTAATGGTAGAGGATTCGAATTGATGAATGCACCTACTTCTAAGCAAATTGGAGGAAGTTTGAGAATTACCTTCTAATCAAAAAAGAGCAAAAAACATGAAGAATATATTTAAGCTAAGTCTTTGCACTTTGCTAGTGATTTTTATGTCTGCTTGTGATAATGTCACTGAGTTAGAGGGTCTGTTGAACAACCCTAATTCAGTAACAGCAGATAAGGCGGAACTAGACCTAGTATACAACCAGGTCGTACTAGATTTTCGCGATTTCGCGTACACAGGAAGTGATATAGTAATGCCTTTCGTACGTATGTACCATATGTTTGGCCCATTGTATGACAATGCAACCTCACCTGCTACTTTTAATGGAATTTGGGCAGAAGCTTACAGTAATCTATTTCCAGATATGGATCTGGTGATTGACATTGCTTCAGCTGATGGCTTGAATACTTTTACTGGTTCGGTTAAGGTCATGAAAGCCTATGTGATGTTTACATTGGTTGACCTTTTCGGAGATGTTCCTTACACCGAGGCTGGACAAGGGGTTGAAAACCCAAGTCCTGCTGCTGATGATCAAGAAGCAGTTTACAATGCGGCTTTGGCCTTATTGGATGAAGCCATCGGAGAACTAGGTAGTCCAAAAGGTAAGCCTGCTAATGATTTGTATTACGATGGTGATGCCAGCAAATGGTTAAAACTGGCTAATACATTGAAGCTTCGTTACTATGTACAGACTCGCTTGGTCAACAGTAACACCAGTGCAGTTAATGCCTTGATGGATCAAGTGATCAGTTCTGCAAGCGGAGACTTTGTTTTCCCATACGGTAATGAGCGTAACAACCCATTCTCTCGTCACCCCAAGTACGGTGCGTATGAGACCGGTGGAGGAAACTACATGTCTAACTACATGATGTGGCAGATGTTCGGTGAAAAAGAAACCGAGGACCCACGTTTGAGATACTACTTCTACCGTCAAGATTGTGACGAAGTGGGAGAAGACTTATTTACACTGGATTGCCTGGACTTACCGCTTCCATTGCATTATCCAGGTACTTATGATGGCCCTTGGTGCACAGCTTCCAATGACAACTTTGGTGATCCTAATGGTGAATATGGTGGATACTGGGGTAGAACCCATGGTAATGAAGATGGTATCCCACCTGATGGATTGAAGCGTACTACTTGGGGGCTTTACCCTGCAGGTGGTAAGTTCGATGCTGATGATTGCACCGATATTGGAAATGCTGGTATCGATGGAGGTTTAGGTGCAGGTATCCAACCTATCATGCTATCCTCATTTGTTGATTTCTTGAAAGCAGAGGCTGTTCTTACAATGGGGGCTAATGGCGACGATGCCGCTTTATTGGAAAGCGCAATTCGTGGATCTATAGCCAAAACCATGAGTTTCAGCTCCGTAGCTCCTGTTGATCCAGCTTTCGTTCCTGCTGATACGCAGATTGAAGCTTATGTTGCGGAAGTAATGGACGCTTATAATGCGGCTGATGCAGATGGAAAACTTCAGATTATAGTTTCTGAATACCGCTTAGCAGCTCACGGTAATGGATTGGAGATATTCAATGCCTACCGTCGTACAGGAAAACCTGCTGGTATGCAGCTAACTCGTGCAGCTGATCCAGGTGCATTCCCTCGTCTCTTTTGGTATCCTTCCAGTTATGTTGATCGTAACGCCAAGGCTAGCCAAAGACCGAATTTGGAAGAGCAAGTATTCTGGGATACAAATCCACCTAAGTTTATTAACTAATAGGTTGAAAGCTATCTGGAGAATAACTGCATTTAATTTTGGGGTTATGGTTTTAACCCTGTCTCTTATACACATCTCCGAGCCCACGAGACCGAGGCTGATCT
>CAJXUM010000666.1 GCA_913060855.1 uncultured Lewinella sp.
TCTCCTACCCCCGCTTCAAAGAGTAACAAGTCATATCCTAATTCTTCGTGCAAATATTTGATCAATTCCGCTTTCAGTTGATTGATTTCTTTGGCACCATGAGTGAATTCTCCCAATGCAACTACCCGTTTATTCTTCAGTATCTTCTTAAGGGCCGTAAAGTCTAGCGCGGTAGAAGTTAGCACCTGCTTTAGGGCATAGTGAGTATCAAAAGTGGTCTTGCAGGCAAATAATAAGCACAAGGCTAGGATACCCAAGAATAGAAATCGGCGGTGTTTAACAGTCATGATGGGAGGAGGTGTGAAAGGTGAAGAAGTGAAGGAGGTGAAGGAGGTGAAGTGGGATGAAAAAATGAAGTGTAGAAGAAGTGAAGTGGTGGACATCCTCGCCCATTCTCCACTTCACTTCTCCATCCATTCACTTCTTAATTATAAGTCGGCAAAAAACTATACTGCTCCGCATATTCCAGCATTTGAGCGGCAAAATCAGCTGGGTATTCTACTTTAATGTCGGTAATGGCTCCTTCATCGTCGGTCACAGGGACCAAGCGAGGGTTAATGAAGCCACCGTAGGGTGGAATCGCCAGTTTCTCGGAACGAGCTAAGACTTCATTGTGAATAGCGGCATCCACGGGCACGCCATAGGTTTCTATCAAGTTTTTACCCGCTTCGAAATCACCTTGGGACTTAATCCGTTGGACTTCTTGTAATAACTGTCCAAATAGCTCCCGCAGTTTTTCGTAATCCTTGATATCGACAAAGGTTTTCCCTTCTCTTTTTGCCATCGTTATTGCTCCAGATTCACTCCCTTTTTCATAGATCCAATGCGATACCATTGAACGATTTCGCATATGAGCTTGCTGTATGGTTTTACCCGGTTCGATACGTCTCAATTGGAGCATGAGCCCATTCTTTAGATAGGAGTCATATTCCGCTTTACCCAAGTCTAAGTTGTCGAACAAGCCTAATTCAATCAATTTGGGGTCCATGATATAGTACAGGGCTACCAAATCTGCACGGGCTTCTTCTAGCGGAGAGGCATATTGTTTTAGGGTTGCTCCGGGAGTAGCTACATCAGGCTCTAATTGTCCGGAGGCATGGCCTACGACTTCATGCAAAGCGGTATGGACTTTCGAGGCCAGTTGTCCATAAGTTTTGGCTCGGGCTACTTCCTCTTCATCATTGGCAAACTCTTGCAGCAGACCAGCACCGCTGGCATTGCTATAGGCTTCTACTATGTTTCCAAGGCTGACGGATTTTGAACCGTACTCCTTACGAATCCAGTCCGAATTCGGTAGATTCACGCCGATGGATGATGAAGGAGAAGCGTCACCTGCTTCACCTACTACGCTCACCACTTTATAGCTAATACCTGTAACTTCTTTCTTCTTATGTTGCTCCAGAAAGGGGGCATTATCCTCAAACCACTGTGCATTGGCGGCTACTTTCTCCATACGAGCCGATGCATCAAAGTCTTTGATTTGTACAATACTTTCATAGGATCCTTTCTTGCCCATAGGATCTTGGTATACTTCGATAAAAGAATTGATGTAATCAATGTCCCCTTCGGTAGCTTGAACCCAGGCTATGTTATACTCATCCCAAGTTTTCAAATCCCCGGTTTGGTAGTATTGGATCAGTAGTTGCAGCGCTTTGGCCTGGGGCTCGTTTTCGGCTACTTCAACGGCTTTTTCTAACCATTTGATAATTTCCTTGATCGCCGAACCGTACAAGCCTTCGGCATGCCAAACTTGCTCCTCTAGTTCCCCTTTTTCATTTCGAACTACCTTGGAATTAAGGCCAATCAATACCTTGTCTCCTAGTTCTTTTTTCTTTTGAGCATAAAAAGCTTCCACTTCCGCTTGTGAAATATCAGGATCATAAAAGTTGACCGCAGAAGCTTTTACAACATCCTTCCCTTCTCCTTGGTCAATTTTCGTCGCATCTATTTCGGGATCAAACATGGCTTGCAGCGCTTCATCTTTAAGATTAGCCCCCACCGCTGTCATCAGTTGATTAAAGTATGCTTGCGTGAAACCAGGTTTGAATTTATCATTGCTATAGTGATGATGAATGCCGCTAGAAAACCAGACGTTTTTGGCGTATTCCATGAAAGCAGCCCATTCTGCGGTGCTTTTATCGCCCGTATAATCTTTGGCAATTTGATCGATGGCACGGCGTACGGCGAGATTATGGCGATAATTCATATCATACATAATATCTCTACCTGCATTTCCGGCTTGGGTGAGAAAGTAGACTAGCTTTTTCTGAGAAAGGCTCAATCTATCAAAACCAGGTATTTGGTAGCGTAAGATTTTCTTGTCGGCTACATTTTCGGGATTCCAGTCGAAATTATCGGTGGTTTCTTCGATTTCTTCCGCAGTTGTGGTGGATTCCTCATTAGAGGGAGATTGGCAGGCCGCCAAAAATAGGGCCATAACCAACCAAAGGCTAAGGTTTCTTAACATCTTAGTGTAATTAAGTTTGTGGTAAATGTAATCACAAAGATAAACCGTCAGCCTGAATTGGCAAAAGTTAGGTTTTGAGATAGGTTTAGGTAGGTATATTGCTTACAAATAGCAAACCGAATGCCGCAGCATTTTATCAGCCAATTCAATTTTTCGAAAGCCGACGCGATAATGATCTACTTTGAATTCGGGGGATTGTTGATCGATTTGGAAGAAACAGGAAGGTGTAATGTTAACTTCGAGATTCTTGTAGCGGATGGTCTTCTCTACATGATAATGCCCCGTAAAAATAGTCAGGTTATAAGGATGGTTGGTAAGAACAGCCTGCACCTCATCCATGTTCCGCAGATAATGCTTGCGATCCATAAATGGGACGCCACCAATGACGGGTGGATGATGCATAAAGATAATCAACTCTTGCTGGTGTGCCGCTAATTGAGCGGTCAGCCATTGAAGCTGTTTTTTGGAAACAACTCCTGTCGTCGTATCTAAAAAAATCACAGGTTCGCCTTCAATCCGATTGATATAATATAATTCCCCTTCTTTCAAACGGCCATTATAGGCAAAGGTTTGGGCGAGCATAGTGGGATCATCGTGATTACCCGAAATCAGGTCGTAAGGAATGGTCAGGCTGTCCAGCTGTTCTTTCAACCAGTAGTAAATATCCTTATTACCGTCCCGATAACAAAGATCTCCTGATATCACCAAATGGTCAGCTTTTTGGCTCCGAATGCTAGCCAAAATTTTCACGAAGTTTTCTCTCACATCAACCCCGTCGGTATCCTCTCCCTCTAGGCCGACGTGCAGATCGGTAATTTGTAGAATTCTCATAGCTAGTTCAGGTTTAGTTGTTGCACTAACTAATGTATGACGAATCAAAGCCCCTCTTTATTGCTTTGGCGGTCTTTAGCACGTTGTAACTAATCATTATTTTCCTGCGGAGGCCAAGAAAGAACGAACTACTTAAGTACATTATAGTCGTCTAAAATAGCTGTTTTTTATTCATCGTCATCTGGTTTCTTACCTGAGCTCCTTAGGTTGACTACTTTTTTCAAAATATCAAACCAGAAAGGTGCTCCTAGCGAAATAGCCAGCGCAGTCACCAACCACCCCAATAATTTGGTGGCTATATCAATGGGCTCCAGTTCCCGAAAATTCACATTCTTCCATCCCATACCTAAAGGAGAACGGTAGTTGTTAATCTGATCCACCACCGCCGTTAGTTCCTTCGCTTTAGTATTATAGTCGACTTTTGCCATTCGATCTTTCTCCGTATCGGTTACATCCAGCGCCAAAGTATCGATGGTTATCGAGGCAGCTGACGTATCAACCCCTTCTACTTCCTCGATGGCAGATATCGCATTATTAACAGTGATAGTGTCTTTTTGGGCTACACTTTCAGCAATCGAGGCTATTCTTTCGGCCACTTCTGGATTATTCTCCAATCGTTCATAGATCGCTAGTGTATCGGCATTCAATACAACAGCAATAGTAAATCCTACGCCCACTAATATATATTGTGTAGAACGCTTATACCAACCGGTCGCACGCTCCATCACACTATTGTACCAACCTTCTACTTTCTTTTTGAAGACTTCAATTTTTCCATCAGAATCACGCCACAGTTGACGCAGCACCTTTTTCAAGTCTTCATTTTCTAACGCCTCAATCTTTTCCAGTAATACGTCTTCTAGTTTTTGATCCTCTACGATCTCATTGCCCAGTAAAATATCAAATAAAATAGACTGAAAAGACTTTGAACTAATGTAGGAGGGCGGCTTAGATTTACTAGAGTCCGATCCATAACGAAAAGACAACTGCTTATAAAAGGGATTATCCTTAAATTGTTTAAAAACCTCCTGATCAACAGCGCCACCATCCTTCTTATTACCCACCAGCATGTTCTGTAATGCCTTAATCAGGTTATTTCCTCTCAATGCGAAAATGGAAGAAACAAATTCCATAATTGTACTGGCCAGTAGACTCAACAGGAGCAAAATGAAGACAACCCCAAGTACAACGGTCAAAATTTGCATAGTATCGTTTTTAGGTTTTTCGGTAATCCAAGCTGGGCTATTTACTCGTTTTTGCCTTCAACTGATCCGAAAAGTATTTTAGGAATGAGGCACAAATAAAAGATACAAAATGCTTTATCTTTTTCCATCAGGCTACGTTTCCATAATACCGATAGCTATCGGTACATGTAGCTAAGCTTCCCGTATAGCTGTCTCTTATACACATCTCCGAGCCCA
>CAJXUM010000667.1 GCA_913060855.1 uncultured Lewinella sp.
AGATCAGCCTCGGTCTCGTGGGCTCGGAGATGTGTATAAGAGACAGCTCTTCACCTCTTCACCTCTTCTCATATTCACACCTAATTCACACCTAATCCCCTCCCTCATGCTTACGCCCCTTACTCTCCCCTGCCCGAAACTCCTTCTCCAACCTCTCCCGCTCCGCCACTTCTGTGGATGAAGGTTTGGAAACGCGATTGAGGCGGAAGGCGGGTTGTCCGGCATCTACCCAGGCAGTAAACCAGGAGCTGCCAATCGCCCGGATGGCATCCCGCATACGTTGCTCTACCATGCCTGACATACGGTCGTGATAAGCCTGGCAATACTCCAGGCATTGTGTGCGAATGGTTGCATCGAGGCGTTCTTCGAAGCAAAATTGTTTGTCGGGAGGAAAGCTTTGACTGAGGTCTTTTTCTATGAGCAGAACGCTGTCTAATAAGATATGACTTTCCAATACCATATTCCAGAAATATTCCTTCGGGTCATCAATGTATTCAGCCTTTCCTACAAAAAAATCGTAAGTTTTATCGGCGAATAGTTCCGGTAAACGGCTTTCCCAGAAAGCGTGAATACCGAGTTGATTCGTGAATTGTCCATTGTAATTTTCGGTGGTGTGCAAGGGAACGTGAGCGTCGCCGATGTAATGCCCCATCTCGGCTGAAAGTCGAAGAATGCGATTAACGTTTTTTTGCCGAAAGGCCGTCGTCAGGTTATTTTGCATGACCATCAAGTGGAAGGGCAAAATCCCATATTCCGAAAAGTGATCCTTGGCAAAAACAGCTTGGCAGTCCAAGCCCGTCCCGTATTGGTCCAATAAGACGCGGAAGCTATCACAGGGAATTATCCAATCATCCTCATAGTATTGATTGAGAATATTGCCTCGAAAAAAGCGCTCATAGTGCGTTTTCGAAATCGACCAGGCCAAGCTACCATCGGGCTGTTGAAGGCTGAAATAGTTCTCGCTTTCACCCTTTTTTGGCAGCGGATCGGGCGTAAGTACCAAAGTATCCCCCAATTGATTGACAACATGCAAAGAAGTATACTTCATTAGGGCTTGTGTCCAGTCTCTAGGGACTTTATTGAAAGGATAGACATCCCAATGGTCGATATCGATATAATGTCTTACCGCTTCGTGCTTGGTTGCATAGCGGCGCTTATCGGGATCTACGGCATGTTCGGTGACATACTCTATGTTTTTCTTATATAATCCTATGAGTTCAAGCGGAAGGGTGAATACAGCCATGCGATTGATACGACGATGGCCAAAGAAGCCCCACTTGGGTGGTACAAGGCTAGAGAGGAGAAGTATACTCGCAAGTGCTAGCATCCATACAGCTATTGATCGCATAACTTGGTTATCGTTTTTTGGGTATCATGAAGAAGGCATAGACTATCTGAGAGCTAATTTAATCAAAAAAGAAGGCATATCCCCAAAACACTTGTTTGAATACCTCATTCTGAACTAGCATAAAGTCGTCCTGATTGACATGTGCGTAGTATCGCTCTACTATCCGCTGAGAAGTATTGGCGCCGCCTTGGGGAGCGATGGGTAGGTAACGAGGGTGAAAGGAAACCTCTTTCACTTCGCCACTCTTGGTTTCGAGCCGGATTTCACAGAATGGAATTTGCTGTAAAATAGAATCTTTCTGAGGATGCTTATTGATGAAGGATTCGGCGATAATCGGATTAAATAGGTATAAAAAGGCTTCTATCTTACCCTTGCTTGGTGTTTTGGGAGAGGGAGCGGTCAGATCATAATAAGGCCGTAACTCGAATCCATCTCCTTCCCGTGTTAGCTTGAAACTTTCCGAGCGCTGCAAGGGATAATTGATACTAATCGATTGAATATCTGCAGCCGAAGTGCGGAAAATGGCTTTATCTCGCCAATCATCCCCTAATAGGTTATATCGAAAGCGGATATTTCCTGTCCAGCCAGGAATACTGGCCACATAGGGCTGTTCGGCCCCTTCTACCAAAATGTAAGTGCCTCTTTCATCGGGTGTAGATCCGCCAATGTAATAGGCCTTCATCAATTCATCCTGCCGGTTATATATTTCTACTTTTATCCCTTCAGTAGCCAAACTTTTCACCAGATTGGGCACCGCTGCATTGGGCGGTTTGAACTGCATTTTCACCCGCTGGATTACATCCAACAAGTTCTCTACAACATTCATGTTAGCGGGATATTTCGCATTGTATAGCCAGCCTTGCCCATTGCGTTCCAAGGTAGTCGTATTCCCGAGTCGATCGGCTAGAAAGATTTTATGAATGGAGGCGGTATCTTCTACCGCAAAGGCACGTTCTTCAAACAGAAGGGTAGAATTTCGATCTTCAGGCTGAAACCAATAAAACAGCGTCAAACCTCCTATAATCAGAAATGATACCAGCAATATTTGGGTGCTTCTATTCATCGTGGGGTCCTACTTGTTGGGCGTATCTTCTCTTTCTCCACCAGTTGTAGGTAAAGCCAAAGAGGGCTAAGAAGAGAAGAGGTAGGCCAATATTAAAGAATTGCCAAAAGCTAGCCTGTTGCTTAGCCGCCGCCGCGTCGAGCAATCGAAGTTTGACATCCTTGCTTCGCGCTTCTATCAAGCCTCGATCATCGGAGAGGTACTCAATGGCATTAACCAAAAAATCCTTATTGGAAAAAAGGAAACCCTTCCCTTCCATTTCATTCCGATTTAAACCCAGTGGCATAACCCGTTGATTACGCTTATCAAAATCATTGCGCGCAATATCTCCGTCGGACACAACAAGCATACTCGTTCTATCACTTTGCGGTTTAAAGGCTTGTCCCAATTGCTCCAGACTAGCCACCATAGATGGATCTACTCGATTGGCGTAATAGGAATCGAATTCTCCTTCATACAATACGGCTAGTGGCTGTGCAGGCTTCGTGAAATTCTCCTTTTCCAAACCATAGCGCAAGAAGTTGAAGTCCAGGCCTACTGGCAGGCGCTGAAAAAAAGAATTATTAGACGAAGCTAGAAGGATAGTCTTATCAATCGGCAATCGAGTTTCCACTACCGTGTCAATAGTACTCGCGAATAACAAATTGATCGGTCCCAAGCTCTTTGCAATGGGATGCTGAGAACTCGCACCTGTACTAATCACTAAATGATAAGGATACCGGAAAAAATCAAACTGCGGGGCATCTCCGACAAAACCCACTACCAATTGGATATTGGAACATTGTAGGTCCATCACCAAATTATCCTTGAAACGAATCCCATACTTAAATAGTAGGTTATCCAAGTTCAAGTCATAGGTTTTCGGGAAATACTCTCGTCGAGTCGTTAGACTATCCATGTCAACGGCTACTCGGTCTAACAACCAGAGTACCTTCCCGCCATTCATGATATATTGATCAATCTTAAAATTGTCTTTTTCTGAAAAAGGCTGGGTGGGTTTGGCCACCACTAGCACATCTACCTCTGGCCGGATATTGACCACACTATCCAGAATCAGCCGCCCTGTATTGTAAAACTCTTGCAAGGTCTTTTCTAAATCTGCGGTTTCATAGGCCGGCAATTCACCATGGCCCGCGGTAAACAAAACAGCGGGTTTCTCCTGCGATTCCAATTTCTGAATCACATTGACAAACTTGTATTCTAGGAGCGCGATCGAGTTATTTAGTGCCACCTCAGGATTCATCCCGGGAATCTCATTTTCTAGTAAGTTAACCGCCTGGCGACGTCCCTTATAGTAAAACACAGCATAAGGATAGATCAATTGAGATGATTTACTGTCCCCATCAGCTACTCTCAGGTTGACCGGCTCGATGCCTTCTTCCTTCAGTTGCTTTCTTCTTTCATTTCTTTGCGCCACAGTCCCGGTATTCGGATCACCGAAATCAAACTCGATAAAGCCTGAGCGAGCTCTAAAGTCTTCTAGCTTTTCTCGTGCAGCACGTTGTAATCGCTTAAAGCCAGCGGGGAAACTTCCTTCTAACAGCACTTCCACATACACCACCTCGTTGAGTTCATCCAATAAATCCTTGGTTGGATCAGTCAAGGTAAAGCGCTTCTCCTCGGTCAAATCCACCGAAGCATAAAAAGAGCTACCTCCTGTTCCTCCATTCGCCAATACATTGATACAAATCACTATTGCGATCCCAATAGCAGCTTGCAAATAATGGTTCAGTTTTATATTCTTCAAGTGTATACCTTTTTGAAATTAGGAATGGGGTATAAATAAAATGTACAAGTAGGGAAAATATTTTTTCATCAGATAAGGCACCAAAAACCGATTATAGCCTAGCTACATGTACCGATAGCTATCGGTATTATGGGAACGAAATCTGGTGGAAATAGATAAAGCATAGTTGTGTCTTTTATTTGTACCCCATTCCTTATCCTTTCTGCTTATCCAATGATAGCAGGGTGAAAAATAGGAACAAGCCAATCACAGAAATGAAGTAAATAAAGTCTCGCGTATCCAGTATGCCACGACTAATAGATCGATAATGATAATCAATCCCAAACATCTGTACGACATCATCCCCTTTGCCTAAAAAGATCGGTAGCTCGCTAAAGTAGAGGAAGCCATAGAAGAACAAGAAGCATAGGAAAGTGGCTAACAGGAAGGCTACAATCTGATTATCAGACAGAGAGGAGGCAAAGATACCGATGCCTACAAAGACCGCCGAAAGCAGCAGTAAACCCATGTAGCTGTCTCTTATACACATCTGACGCTGCCGACGAAGAGGATAGT
>CAJXUM010000668.1 GCA_913060855.1 uncultured Lewinella sp.
CGAGATCAGCCTCGGTCTCGTGGGCTCGGAGATGTGTATAAGAGACAGAACCACAACATCATACTCAATTATCTTTGGCTTACCGGGCTCAACTTGTTGATAGTAACGCGGTTTGCGCAAGTCCCAACCCTCTTCAGAACTACCCGAAGGTGAAGTGCAAGCAGAAAGCATTACAATTAAAATAGTTCCGAAAAATGTGAGCTTTAATAACCATTTAGCACAGATCATCAACATAGAATTTTATTTTTTAACAGTTCTATTTATGCTATTACTCAATGCTTTTACCTGTTTAAAATAGTTTTCAGGAATAATACCATCATCACTTAAAGGCAGATCCCAGGTGACGGCACCTGAATTTTCAATAAGATGCTGAATACATCCAATTGAATCTTTATCTCCATATAATTTCACTTTCCCTGCTATCGGTGTTGATCCAAACACTGGCATGCTCGAATTCCCGTGTAAATTCCCAGCCTTCAGGATCTGTTCTTTTATAAGCCCCTTTGGGAGCACCCAAGGGTTTTAACAGATCCGGATGATCCACCAGTGATCCATCAGCCAAATTCCAACCCCAGCCGTACTGAAAATAAGAATAAGGCTGTGCTCCTATCAGGTAGCAAGCCAAATAAAACTCCAGGTTTTCTTTGGAAAGCTTTTCCATTTCTTTAGCGTATGCTTTTTTATCTGTTCGATCTGGTTTGTCTATTTCATGTTCGAAACCGAAACGGAAGACCGATATTTTTCCCTGCTTTGCATTTTTCAACAGGTCCTCCCATTCTTTCAACAGGTTTTCTTTGGTAGTAAGTTTGCTGCTGTAGTGTTCAAACATGGCAGCATCAATATGCGGATACGCCTGTTTAGCAATAGCATCATTAGCGTTGTTTCCAAGCACTATTTTACCCGGTCCCAGTTTCTTTTTTAATGCTTTAATCAATTCGCCCTGGGCCTTAAGCACTTCTTCTTTCTTATCTTCACGAAGAAAGAAAAAGCCATGCATTTGATCTATAAAAGCCCCATCACAACCCGATTCTTCAACTCCTTTGGCAACTGTTTCAACCCACCACTTGCGAAATTCCAGATTTAGCACATCGAAGCTATAAGTATTCCGACGATCGTTTAACTCGCCTGTCTCGGGATTGATGACCAGGAATTTTTTAAGCTCAGGATAATTATCGATCGTTTCTGCTGTGAAATTCTTGTTGTAAGAGGTAAATGGCCAGGCCCAGGCCGAGTTAAAATAAAAGAGCACCTTGATGTTTGGCTTTAGCTTTTTAAAAGCTGCGGCCTCATGCTTTGCGCCTAATTCTGCAGCTCCCAACTCATTGTATCCATGTGATTTTTCAATACAGATAAAATCTGTTCGTGCAGCGATCAACGCTACCTCATCGACACTTAAAACCCGCTCCATATCACCAAACATATAATACATGGGTGTGGTATTCCAGCTGAAATCCGGGAAGTATTCCTTTGGTTCAAAAACAGTCCCATCACTAATCAACAATGCCGGCTTGCAGGAATAAGCCAACAGCATTAAAAAAACAATGCTCAATATTTTTGAACGATTTCCCAGTCTGATCATCTTGATTTAATTTTTGGAATTAGGTATTAGAATAAAGTCTCTTGAGTGGGAAGCTTCCTTCTCTGGAGTAGAAAGGCTGTCAGTATCAGCTATTTATTCTCCTTTCTCAGTAGCTGATAACAATTGAATACCCGTTGATGCTTTTTGTTTTTCGAAATCAACCCAAAAGGGCCTTTCTTCTAATAATGGAGCTGTTTCGTTCACCATAAGCGGCCTGGCTTCACTCCACCATTGATCGTAAGCCTTTTTCATTTGCTCGACTACCTCAGGATGTTCTGCGGCTACATTTTCTGATTCCCCAGGGTCGTTATATAAATCGTATAATTCACTATTGTTTACCAACCGATATTGCTCATTTCTAACCGCACAATTCTTATACTTATAGTTATCTGGGTTTGAACTTTCGGCCGTACCCACCCAACGTTCTGCAATCTCAACTTCCCCCACATTTTCGGGGTTTAGCGGCCATCTTCCAAGATGGAAAAAACGGTATCGGTCTTCGCCTTTAAATGTCTCATCTTCTAAATAGGGTAGAAAACTTACCCCATCTATAGCGGGGATATCTGAAATGTCAATCTTGGCAATATCAGCAAGGGTGGGGAATATATCGTAATGATTTTGCATGGCATCAACCACTCTCCCTGCTGTGAATTTTTCGGGCCATCTGATGAAAAACGGGACTCGGCTTCCTCCTTCATTCAAACTTCCTTTAAATCCTTTCATACCTGCATTATAAGCTTTCCCATTGGAGTTGGGTGCTCCGGTTTTTCCATTATCTGACATAAAGATCAAGACCGTATTCTCTGCTATTCCCAAGGCTTCCATTTTTTGTATTAAGTACCCCAGGTTTTCATCAATATTCTCCACCATTCCGTAGAAACCTTGTGCCTTTTCTGAATAGCCTTTCTCTTTGAATTTCTTTTTGTAGGATTCTGGCACAAGGAAAGGACCATGTGGCGCATTGGTCGTTATATAGGCAAAGAAGGGCGGGTCTTGTTTTGATTTGTCTTCTATCCAGGACATAGCTTGGGTGAAAAAAACATCGGTGCAAAACCCTTCTGTTTTTACAAATTCGCCATTGTGTTTGACCGTTGGATCGAAATAACTATTGCCAGGAACATCGGCACAAGATCCCGCATAGGCCTGGCCGATACCACCCGCACCATGTATGAACACCTCGTCAAATCCACGATTCTGCGGTTGATAGGCTGTTTCGTCTCCTAAATGCCATTTCCCAAATATGCCAGAAGTGTATTCCGCTTTTTTGAGTACCTGTGGTAGCGTAATCGCATTTAAGGTCATCCGTTCTCTTTCTAAAATAGTATGGGTTATTCCATTTTTGAAGGGAGCCCTGGCGGTCATAATCGCTGATCTGGTTGGAGCACAAGTAGGGCTTGCCTGAAAATCATCAAGACTTATGGCCTGCGATTTCAACTTATCCATGTTGGGGGTAAAAACATCGGGGCTATTGTGGGCAGAAATATCTCCATATCCTTGATCGTCAGTCATGACAAGAATGATATTAGGCGCTTTATACGTTTCTTCCTGAAGCTTAGTCTTGCAAGCACTCATGAAAACCACCAGTAGTAATAGGCAGATTGATTTGTATGCATTCATAATTAAGATCTAATTTCTTTTATTGACGTAATTTCTAACTCAACCATACTGCGGTAGGTTATTGCAGGAACAAATTGCAATGCCAGGGCAAAGACAACCTACATAACTAACGGCTTATTCCTTCTTGAACAGAGAGCGATCCCTTGACCTCTGTACCATAATAGTAGACCTTATCAAGGTTTCCCATTTTATTGATAGCTACAAGCGCTTCATCCGTAATCTTTGTGAATGATAGATTGATGTACTCAAGGTTTTTAAGATCGGTCAGCTCAGCCACCCCCTTATCCGTGATTTCATTGCGATCAAGTCTTAACCTCAAAAGGTTGGGCAAAGAATTGATAACTCCGAAATACTCATCGGTAATTCCGGCATTTTTTAGATCCAGCCAAACAATGTGTTCCTTTGCCTTTTTGAGTGTTTCAAGTTGTGTTTTGGTAATTTTTTCTCCATTTTTCACTGATACATCCAAGTAGTTCACCTCTTTTGCAAGCACGGTCACATTGAACCCTGCCGATTCGATAGTTTTAATCACTGATGGATTTATCGGATCGATAGGGGCGTTTAGAATCGTCTTGTATTTTCCAATGCCAAGGTATTTTTCAAACTTATCTCTAACCTCTCGATCGGCATTTAACGCAAGCAAGGAAGCCTTTGGTTTAGCACCAGCTTCTATCCACCATTCAATCAACTTAACTTGTTCCTTTGATAAAGGTGTTTTTCCTTCGGGTGGCATGAAATTCTCATCGTCAGGAGCTAATGTGATGCGCTTGTATAACTCGCTGGCACTGCTATTACCTTTAACTATTGCCTTGCCGGATTCCCCACCCTTCATCATGTCTTTGTAAGAAGAAAGCAAAAGTTCTCCTTTTAACTTTTCTTCATTGTGACAACTAATACATTTAGCATCCAGAATGGGCATGAGCACATCTTCGAATACCAAAGCCGAATCTATATTATCTATTTTTTTGTAATTCCTGTCAAGTTTTGGAGGAAGCCCAGCAAACGCTCTAATTGGGTTTGGTGCATATTGAACCAGATAAGTTGAACCGTGGGTCAGGTTGCCACCAAAATGCCCTGTGGTTGTAAGCAGCACCATTATTATAATAAAGCCAACCCTTTGAATTTTCGGATTACTCAATTGTTTCTTCCTAATCGCTAGAAGTACAAATGAACATACAGTTAGTGCAACTCCTGACCATTGATGTATAAATACAGCATCTTCACTGTATCCGCCTTCAAGAGATAGCATGTATCCGATGATACATGCTCCTATAGCACTAACTCCACCCAATAGTAAAGTGAAGTCGGTGATGTGATCAGAATTCTTAAACTGCTCAAGTTTAGCAACCAAATGAAGGATAAATCCCAGGATTAAAAAGCCAATGGGAAGGTGAACAATCAAAGGATGAAATCTTCCTATGAATATTACAAAGTCGTTTACTTGATTTTCCAAAATTGATAGTTAAAGCTGTCTCTTATACACATCTCCGAGCCCACGAGACCGAGGCTGATCTCG
>CAJXUM010000669.1 GCA_913060855.1 uncultured Lewinella sp.
CGTGGGCTCGGAGATGTGTATAAGAGACAGTCACTATTCTAAGATGAATAATATTACAATAAGAGAAGCGCAAACTGCTGATTTAGAGGCTATCCATAGCTTAGTAAGAGAATTAGCTGTGTATGAAAAAGCTGAGCACGAATTTGTAGCCACGCTAGAAGATTACGAGAATGATTTCGCGGCCGGCGTTTTTAGCTGTCATGTGGCCACTGTCGATGACAAAGTGGCTGGAATGGCTTTGTACTACATGTCTTATTCGACTTGGAAGGGAAAAATGTTGTACCTCGAAGATTTTGTCGTATCCGAACCCTATCGCCGCTTAGGGCTAGGACAGCGGCTGTTTGACGCCTTTTTGGAAGAAGCTAAAAAGCGCGAATGTAGGCTGGTAAAATGGCAAGTTTTGGATTGGAATGAACCCGCATTGCGTTTTTACCGTAGAAACAATGCAGTGATAGAGAAGGAGTGGTGGAATGGTAAAATTTTCCTTACCCAGCTAAGCTAGCCGAAGTCGATTAAGCGTAAGCCTTATTTGTTTAAACCAAAATATCTTAATACCTTTACTTTCTGTAATGTCAGTAAGGTTTCCTGCGATGAACTTTCTTCACTAAGCACTGATTTCGTGCTGTTTTCATATTAAAACAATTTCATCCTTTGTTAAAGATATAGTGTTTCATAGTGTGAGGGGTAGCCGCTTCGGTGGTTGCTCCTTTTTACATTTTAGTTCGTAAAAAAAGCCTTTTTAGCGCTGCTTTAGGGCTTCATTTTTGCGCTGTTTCTTTATACCTCCCTTACCAACAGCTGATCGGCCAAATCAAACAAAAGCTGCTTCTTCGCAGCCGGCGCCTGTACCTGAAGAAGGTGTTCAAAAGCCGTTTTTTGGTATTGATCCATCTTTTCCGCAGCTAGCTCGTGCACTTTCCATTTGCGAAACAGCGCTCGAACGGCGGTTATCTTCTCTTCTTCATTTACTTCGGTCGTCTCCATCCAAGTATCCAAGGCCTTTCGATCTTCCGCAGAAGCCAATTCCATGGCTTTTAAGACCAAAAATGTCTTTTTATTATTGAGAATATCTCCGCCTACTTTTTTTCCAAATTTTTCGGGATCACCAAACGTATCCAAAATGTCATCTTGCATCTGAAAGGCTAAACCAATATTACGGCCAAAGGCACGGAGGTGGTCAACATTTTCCGATCCGGCTTCTGCTAAAATAGCGCCCAGGGCCAGGCAGCACTCTATCAAAGCGGCCGTCTTGTATTCGATCATGGTCAGATAGGCGGGAATGGTTACATCTTTCCGGGTTTCAAAATCCATATCGTATTGCTGCCCTTCACATACCTTGACCGCCATTTCATTGAAAACGGCTACTAGATCTGCTACCAAATGCCGTTTCTCCACCTTCAGCAGAAACTCATAGCACAAAATAAGCATGACATCACCTGACAATATCCCAGTGTTTAGTCCATAGCGATGATGTACCGTTGGCTTACCTCTCCGAAGAGGCGCCGCATCCATAATATCGTCGTGTACTAAGCTAAAATTGTGAAAAACCTCTACGGCCATCGATACGGGCAAGGCCTCGTCATAGGTTTCTTCAAAGAGTTGATAAGCCATTAATACCAAAACTGGCCGTAACCTTTTCCCTCCTAATTGCATGATATAGTCAACGGGCTCATAGAGGCCTTCGGGTGCCTTAGAAAAAGAATTGACTTTCATATATTGCAAGAAATCCGCTTGGAATTCACTTAATTCAGGCATTATCAGTTAATTTAACAGAACAAAAATTGTAATTATACGTACTAGTCATTGTAGATAATAGGACACTTCCTGCTGATAGGAATAAGGTGTATTTACACTATTACTTCTATTTTTAGGCAGGAACAATTATAAAAGGTATTTTTGACAAAAATTAGATTTCATGCCAAAGAGTTGGTATGAAAGAGAGAATGAGCCCGCACGGGCACCATAGAATGACGCTTTTACTTCGTTTCTCTGCATGATGAATCCGGTAATTGTGTATATTACTTTTTGCTTAGTACTTAAAATAGCGAATAAGGCAAAAGAGTTGGCTTGATCGTTTTTTTAGGTAGCTCATTTTCTGATCTATTACTCTATTTAATCACTTATTCATCGTGTCGTGAAAGAAACCCGTCCATTCAATATTTTGTTGATCGAAGATAATCCTGGAGATGTTAGGCTAACACAAGAAGCCTTTCGAGAAGGCAAAAAAGAAGTCAACTTGGAAGTGGTCATGGATGGAGTGGAAGCCATCAAATATCTTCGACAAGAGCCCGGCTTTGAGTCCTCTCCGATGCCCGATCTCATCCTGCTGGATCTCAATCTTCCTAAATGGGACGGCCGAGAGGTGCTAAAGGAGATTAAAACGGATGTCAAATTAAAACGAATTCCCGTCGTCGTACTTACTACCTCCAATGCAGAACAAGATATTATTCAAAGCTATGATTTACATGCCAATTGCTTCATTAACAAACCGGTAGATTTTGATAACTTCTTCGATATCATCCAGAAAATTGAAGCATTTTGGTTGAACACAACTATTTTGCCCACTATGGCAAATTGAGGTAGCATTTAATACTTATTTAAACCATGTCTCATCTGATAATTGTCTTTAGGCTAGGACTTAGTTAAAGACTAATCGGTAGCACTATATCCCTTTTTATATATTGACAGAATGCGCAAATGAATAATATTTTAGTCATAGAAGACCTGGAGTCCGATGCAGCCATCATTAAGGCTTACCTGGAGGAGGCTGCCTTTAAACATAAACTATTTCACTCCGAAAGTTTAAAGGGAGGAATCAATATTTTGGGCGAAAACCCCATTGATCTCGTTCTATTGGATTTATCGATCAACGACAGTACTGGTTTTAATACCCTAAAGAAATACTTAGACGAGTCGGCCGATGTACCAGTGGTCGTAATGACCGGTAATAAGAATGAAATCGTAGGGGTGCAATCCGTCAAAGCTGGCGCACAAGACTTTTTGGTAAAAGGCGAATTTGATAGTCGTAGATTGGTCAATACCATTCGCTACTCTTTGCAGCGTTTCAAGACGCAAGCCAAGTTACAAGAAACCGCTGATAAGCTCTCCATTACTGAAAAAAGACGACTCGAAGCACAAAATATTGCCAAGTTTGCAAGTTGGGAGATGGACATTGTTTCCAATGTGATGAGTTGGACCGAGGAGATGTTTCGCATTTTTGGCGTACAGCCGAATAGCTTTCAGCCCTCCCTTTCCGACTACCTGGATTTTGTTCATGTAGAAGACCGGGATGAAGTCGAAGATTTCTTTGCAGAGGTCATCAAGACGGGACAGCATAATCGCTTAGAGCATCGTATCTTAATCAGCAATAGAATAGTCAAGCACCTCACCATTCAAGCCCAGGTGAAGTACGATGAGATGACCAATAAAATCATCTTGATCGGAAGTATTCAAGATACCTCCTATCGAAAAGGTGAAGAGACAGAAGGACCAGTGGTACCTGAAGTTGAGACGGAAGCCCCTGCTACTTTAAAAGGGAGCGAACTCTATCGATTTGGATATGGTGTTAGAACTCCTTTTAGTTCCATTGTCAACCTCATCTATCTACTAGAGAAATCCAGTCCTAGTCTACAACAAATGGAACTGATCGACGGGCTCAAAACATCCGTCGATGACTTGTCGATAGAACTCAATAATATGTTGAATCTATCCCTATTGATCTCTGATAATATTGCTTTAACGGAAGAAGATTTCTCCTTGAAAGAAATGCTGGAAAGCATACGACGTGTAGCGAATTTCAAAGCACAACAATCAGACATTTCCGTACTTTATAAAGAAGAGGGTGAGCTACCCAACATGGCCAAAGGAGACAGTCAAAAACTGTCGCAGTTGATGCACAACCTAATGGAACAGAGCGTCAACCACGCAAGCACCGCTAGTAAGATCAACCTACAAGTGCAATGGTATAAGCGTAAGAAGGATTTTCCTTTTGTGCTAAAAATACAATACCAGGGGCCCAAGTTGCCCAGTCCGGAGCAGCTCAGGAAAACCAGTAAGCCGGTTGAGGATAATATCGCCTCCTTGCAAGAGGCCACCAAAAACAATTCTTTAGGCCTCTCCATTGCCTACCGACTAGTCTCGATCTTGGGTGCCAAATTAGCCATAACAGAAGAGGATAGCCAGGTGGTGCTTAAGTTATCGGTACCATTAGAACAAGGACAGGCAGAAGATCCAAATATCGTCCGCCAACCCAATAAACCCAAAAGTATTTTGCTAGTCGAAGACCATGTCATCAATCAGATTGCCACCCGCAAGGTGTTGACTTCTTGGTCTGATATGCTCACGGTAGATATAGCGGCGGATGGACAAGAAGCCGTAGATAAATTCCGGAACAATGCCTATGATCTGATTCTGATGGATTTACAAATGCCTAAGATGGATGGCTTGGAAGCTACCGTCAAGATCAGGAGCGAAAGTAAGGTCCCCATTGTGGCACTGACCGCCAACTCGTCCAAGCAAGAGGAGGAGAAATGCCTAGCACTGGGTATGAATGCCTACCTGATGAAGCCCTTTAAACCAGATGAATTGTATGCTAAAATTGCGAAGTTTCTGTAGATAATCGCTTTTTTGAACCTTGCCTGCCCTATCTTTAGACTTTATGCTGAAATAGGTTGTATAAGGATGGAAATTAAGATTTTAAAGCAAGGCA
>CAJXUM010000670.1 GCA_913060855.1 uncultured Lewinella sp.
GGAGCTCGCAGTCAAAGCCCGCGTACTAGTAAAACTAGTAGCGAACATCCAAAAAAAAAATATCCAAAAATGATGCAGTTGAGCATAGGATATCCGCATAGTATCGACCAACCCACTTCTGAAGTCTTATCTAGACATACAGATATCTTACTTCTTGTCCTCTTTCAATTTTTCCAATTCTACCATCACCTCTTCAGCTTCTGCCACTTTGGCCGAATAAGCTTTAATGTCACCACTTCGCTGAATCATCATGGCTTCCTCCATCAATTCGAGGTATTTCTTTTCCAACTTCTTGGCCGGGTCCTTCTTGAATAGTCCAAACATAATTTCTTTTTGTAAGCGAACAGCTATTAGCACAAATGGTTCATCAAAAGGAATGGGAAAGTTGGTCCATTATTTGTAGTGAACGGATATTTAGAAGGGAAAAACTATGAGAAGACTGACAGTAGCATTACTACTCTTATGCGTCTTTAGCGCGAAGAGCCTGAGCCAGATTGTAAATATTGAAGATAAACGTTTTAACCGAGATACAACTGGAATCTTTGGACAAGTGGATATCGGACTCAATTGGGTTCGCAACACCAGTTCGGTGATTAGTTTTAATACCGGGCTACGAACGGATATTGTCCAAGCTAATCAAAGCTGGCTCGTATTGGGAAACTATAATTTGATAAAATCGGGAGAAAGTCGACTGGTAAATGCTGGGTTTGCACATATTCGTTGGACTAAAAAATTATCCAGCGCTATCAACTGGGAAGCATTTGGCCAAAGCCAATTTGATGAGCGAGTAAAGATGAGTTACCGCGCTTTATTAGGAACGGGGCCTAGACTTAGTTTTTTTACCACAGGAAAGCAGAAATTATACTTGGGGGTTCTCTATATGTTTGAGTACAACGAAATCAGTAGGGGAGAAGCTTATTTTAGAGATCACCGCTTGAGTATATCCCTTTCGGCCTCTCTACGCCTTAGTCCCACACTCACTGTTGCTAATACCTCTTACTACCAACCTGTTATAAATACTTTTGGCGAAGCTCGTCTATCTTCAGGTACCTCTTTTTTATTGAAGATCACCAATAAATTATCCTTCTCTACTACCTTCAATATTACTTACGATGGCAAAATTGCGGAGGAAATTGAGGGCGTACCCGAGACGGTACATCGATTAATTAATGGCTTACGCTGGAATTTTTGATAGGATTGAAGTTATTCCCCTCAAATAATGACCGGAAATTCGTCTTCATCTTCGGCTGTCATATGTCGTAATTGAGCCGCTTCACTCGCTTTTTTCATTTGCACGAATTGAGCTAATACCGCTGCTTGAAAATCCGAATCGACTAATTCCTTAATATCTGAAAGTGAACTTAGTCCGTCTTGCATACGATATTTATAGGTCTGTTCATACAGGTCATCTTCAAACTTAATGGATAGACGAGTGTCCATCTTAAAAACGGTGACCTTTAGATTAGGGTGCTCTATATATCCGATGATGCGCATGGCGGTGATGTTATTCTGGTAATAAGTTTGGATTAATACTACGGGTCATCCATTTATACAAGGGTAGAAGTTCTGGCTTTTTCTCAGCTAGAACATCGAGGTGCCTTGCTATGGTATCGATATCCCCCCGAATAGCAGGTCCCGTCTGTGCGGTAGCGGGGGATTGTTTTTCCAGTTTTTGTGCAGTCATTTGGATCAAGGGCTGTAATAACTCAAAAGGAATTTGTTCGGCTGTTAGCCACTGATCCATTAAGGCAGATAGATGATTGCTGAAATTATTGACAAAAACGGCCGCTACATGTAATAGCTTTCGATCTTCGTCATTGATGGCATATACTTTGGGGCTAATGCCTGTTGCTAAACCTTGCAGCAATTGCACATCTGCTTGGGTATTAGCATCAATACAAATGGGGATGGCTTGGAAATCTACTTCTTGCTCAGTAGAGAAAGATTGCAAGGGATAAAAGACACCATATCTACGGAAGTGCCCCTCAAATACCTTTCCTGGCGTAGCGCCAGAAGTATGTACTATTAGTTTATCCTTTTGATCTAAAAAAGAAAATTGAGCAGCAATACTTTCAATAGCTTGATCACTCACACAAACGATATAGAGATCTGCATTGAGATCAATCGAGGTAGGTTGATTGATATATTGACAATCTAAGGTTTCGCCTAGGCGCTTTGCAGCACCCAGCGAGCGATTGTAAACTTGCTTAATTTTCACCCCACTCCCCAAAAGTACCTTCCCAAGGTGTGTCGCAATTCTCCCTGCACCAATCAAGACTACCTTAATATCCTCATTCATATTGCCAGGACTATCATGATCTACTGCTTGGTTTTAAGCGTTTCTCATCCGTAAACGATACCACATACTAAAGCCGAGTCCAAACATCATCAAGATGGAGCCGAGCCAAAATAAGTTAATCCCAGGAAATTCTATGGCTTCTAACACTAGGAAATCATAGCGGAAAGAATCGGTCGCAATCTCCACGGGAACATTAAACGCTAATTTCTCTTTTTGAGCTACTAGCAACGTAACCGTTTCCTCTTTGGGATCAATATTAGTGAGCCTAAAATGTAGCCCATTAGCTGTCAATTCATCCTTAATATTATACGGCCTATTTTCTCGAATCAAGTACACGGGTTGCGCTTGCGCTACCTCTCCTGCTGGCAACTGAACATTGATCATCGCACCAACCGCTAGATCACCTTCTTCAGCCGTATAGTTGGGGTGAGTTGGCTTTGTATTGAAACCACCAAATTGGAAATTAATATCCCCTAAGGCAAAACGTTCTCCTTGTTTCAATTTGTATTCTTGATACTCGAGATCCTCTTCAGGTGTAAGTACCAAGTCTAGCACATCTTGGTGCAAGCGTATTTTGGAACTGATTTGATGGATTTGAACGGGATAGGTATATAACAATTGGCCGCGAAGTACCATGACTGGCAGAGCAGTATAAATACTATCATCACCACTCATTTGTATCCGCATACGGGCACCAATGGCCACATCTCCTTCCTCTGGGATATAGTCCGGATGGCTAGCCCCTTTCACGATATCATCGATTTGCATGTTGAATTTCCTCAGAGAGAAGGTGTCCCTATCTCTGATCGGAATGGTATCCACAAAACTGAAATTTTGTTTTAGCGGGATACTATAGGGTTTGAAGCTTAGACTATCCTCTCGATTTTTCCGAAACTCTGCGTCAATCTCGATTTGAGGTAAGGCCCGAATACTGGTGAATATATCACGCCCGAAATAATGCTTGGTCGATGGATTGTAGACCTCTACTTTCGTGAAAGTCTTATCATATAGAATATCAGGCGTTAGGTTAAATTCTTCCGTGACTTGACCTGATCCATCTCGTTTTTTATAATTAACGGTATAAGTTCGAGTTCGATTCTCTACGGTATCTTTGACATAAGTTACTTCATAACCGCTCATCACCATCGTGTTACCTTTAAATAACATGATGTTTTTCTGCGCAATGTCTTCATCTGCACCTTCTATCATCCCTTCCATCGCCCAAGGATTCGATGAGATATGCTGCTTATTCAAGCCGGATGCAACGATCCCAACGATCATCAAACCAAAGCCAATATGCGATAGGGTAGAGCCCCCGAGTTTTAGGTTCCCCTTCAAGAAAGTAATCAGATAATCAATATTGGCGACTATGGTGAAAATACCTGAAAACAACAAGACTAGGTATGGAAAGGTTCTTGTCGAAATCCAAAGCGTAGTCAAATAGGTAAATAGAGCCGCCACAATGAAACTAACCAAGGTATGGATAGCAAATTTCTTACGATTGGACTTCCAATTGGTACCCCTGTAACGGAGGAACTGCGTCACACCCGATAGCAAGCCAATAAATACGGCGATCCAAAGTTGGTATTTATTGAAATGTTCTACCGGATCTGTAATGACTCGTCCTTCATAGATGGGATCAAAATACTGAACGATTTGATTAAAAACAGGCAATGAAGTAGAACCTGTAATGAGTAAGCCAGAAAACAAAAACACTAGACTACCGATAAACATCCAAAACTCCTTAGAAGCTGTAGCCTCTTCTTTCTCCGGACTAGGGATTTGCTTGTAACGCCGAATCATCAAGACCAGCGGGAGTAGTATGAAGGTAGAGATAAAGATCAAAAGTTGCCATTCCAATCCCATCTCGGTGAAGGCATGAACCGAAGTTTCGCCCAAAACACCACTTCGTGTCAAGAAGGTGGAATACAACACCATGATGAAAGAAAGGAGATAGAATATATAAGTGGTCCTAACCGAATGGTTAGTATTTTTTGCTACCAAGTTTGTATGGATACCGGCTAAAAGAACAAGCCAAGGCACCAAAGAGGTGTTTTCCACCGGATCCCAAGCCCAATAACCACCAAACGACAGTGCTTCGTAAGCCCAAGCAGACCCCATCAGGATACCGGTACCTAGTATTGAGCCAGAAAATAGCGCCCAGGGCAGCGCAGGCTTGAGCCAGGCTTTGTGCTCCTTTTTCCAGAGGCCGGCTACGGCGTAACAAAAAGGAATAGAAGTAGAAGCAAAGCCCAGAAATAGTGTTGGAGGATGTATCGTCATCCAGTAGTTCTGCAAGGAGGCATTCAGCCCTGTTCCACCGATCAGACTTAAATAATCTGCATTAGCGAAGATAGGAGCTGTCTCTTATACACATCTCCGAGCCCACGAGACCGAGGCTGATCTCG
>CAJXUM010000671.1 GCA_913060855.1 uncultured Lewinella sp.
GAGATCAGCCTCGGTCTCGTGGGCTCGGAGATGTGTATAAGAGACAGGTGTATAGCAGTGAAGCCCCGCAAGCCTACATCGCTTCCTTCACCAAATTCCTCTTTGAATATAAAAATCACCACCACATACAGCAAATCCTAGAAAAGGGCTTGTCTGATTTTATTCGCCGGCATATTCAGAAGTATGAAGGGCATCAAACATTGCCTATTCACTTCATCGGTTCCGTGGCTTTCCATTTCAGCGATGTGTTGATTGAACTATTGGCACAGCGAAATATGAAGGCGGGACATTTTCTAAAGCACCCAATTGACCATCTGGTTCAATTTCACTTGACAACAAACAAAAACTTGCAGATAAATGAGCAATGAAATAAAACGACTAGCTGTTTTTACCTCTGGTGGTGATGCTCCAGGTATGAATGCAGCGGTTAGAGCCGTAGTTAGAACTGCAGCTTTTAACGATTTGCACGTTTACGGTATCACGCGCGGATACGAGGGTATGATCGATGGAGATCTTAAGCGATTAGAAGTCAGGGATGTAGGTAATATCATCCATCGAGGAGGGACCATTTTGAAAACCGCACGTAGTAAGCGGTTTATGACACCAGAAGGACGCAAAACAGCTTATGAAGCTTTATTGGCCTTCGATATCGACGCTTGCGTGGCGATTGGAGGTAACGGTACCTTTACGGGGGCAGATGTATTTTCGAAAGAATATGATATTCCGATTGTAGGCGTTCCTGGTACTATCGATAACGATCTATATGGAACGGATGCTACTGTCGGTTTTGATACCGCTATCAACACGGCGATTGAAGCTGTCGATAAAATCCGAGATACGGCTGATTCCCATAACCGTCTATTTTTTGTAGAAGTAATGGGGCGAAACTCCGGGTTCATCGCGCTTAATACAGGAATCGGAAGTGGTGCTGGTTGTATTTTGATCCCTGAGATTGATTCCAATATTGATGAGCTGGTGGAAGTTCTCCGCAAAGGAGCTCGGAGAAAAAAACTATTCAGTGTCGTCATTGTAGCGGAAGGAAATAAGTACGGCGGTGCCACTGAGATAGCAGAACGGGTGCAAGAAGCATTTGATCACTACGATACGAAAGTAGCCATTATCGGGCACCTTCAAAGAGGTGGTTCGCCATCAGCACTTGATCGCGTGCTAGCCAGCAGATTAGGGTTTGGAGCAGTAGAAGCTATTATAGCTGGCAAATCCAATTGCATGGTAGGTATTATCAACAATAAGATTAAGCACACACCATTTGTAGATGCCATTACTAAGAATAAACACCCGAATAAGGATTTGGTAAGAATGGCGGAAATCTTAGCTATTTAAAGAGACTACTTAGAAGAAATTTTGGGTGATTCACTATTTGATTGCTGCTGATTCAGCAGCAATAATAGTACAAGCAATGGAAGCAAAAAGTGTGGGAATCGATACACCGTTTCATACCACCATTGGTGTAAGCTGGAAGAAAAGTATTCAAAGTGTACAAAGGCCCAAACACGAGCAATAGCCGTGAAAAAGCCCCAGGCAACGGCGTAAGCTAAGCCCAATATTTGAATCCTTTTCCAAGGAAGAAAGATCATAATACTCATCAAAAAATCCAAGATTCCCGCAGCATTCAAGAAATACTTTACCCCGCTCTGGGGGATTTTCAAAATATTCATGACCATTTCCTGAAAATGTACGGGCCTGGGATAGTATCCGATGGCATAAAGACCATGGCAGGTGAAGGTGAGAAGTATGGCCCATTTTAAAAGGAGAATAAAACGATGGCCCACTACGGATTTCCGATCGGCATATAACACCAGGAACGGAGCTAACATCTGAAGCGTATATTCAAAAAACTGCCCCACTGCAAAGAATCGCTCTTTAAAATAAAGCAGTGATAACAAGACTAAATTAATGAGCCCGAACCAAATCATGGTTCGGGCCCATTTTCCAAGATATCTTATCGCTAAGACGGCGCATCCTGCCAAAAAGTAGACTATTCCAGTTATTCGAATCCAAGTCTGTATCCCTCTATCTACAGCAGTACTGGTAACATAATCTTCCCAATTCATCCCCAAAAGGGCGTCCACTAATCCACTCATCCACACTTCGTCCCACAGGAGACTTCGATAAGGGGCGTCCCAGAACCAATGCTGCCAAGCTCTTCCCCAAAATACACATAGCGCGGCTATTTGTATAAGGAAAAACAGCTTTGCCGAAATACGATACTTAGCTTCTTTCATGTATTAGTCATGATGCATTAAATAAGCTTTGAGAAAACCATCTAGGTCTCCGGCAAGCACTGCATCAGTTTGACTGGTTTGATAATTAGTGCGGTGGTCTTTCACTCGACGATCGTCTAGGACATAACTTCGAATTTGTGAACCCCACTCATTTTTCATCTTACCAGCCTCTACTTTTTCACGCTCAGCCCGTTGTCTTTCTAGTTCTCTTTCATACAAACGAGACTTCAGCATTTGTATTGCTTTATCTCGGTTCATATGTTGCGAGCGTTCTTCCTGACATTCTACTACAATTCCACTAGGCAAGTGTCGTACCCTGACGGCCGATTCCGTTTTATTAACGTGCTGTCCACCAGCTCCACTCGCCCGGAAGGTATCCCAATCTAAATCAGCCGGATTAACATCAATTTCAATTCTTTCATCCACCATTGGATGGACAAAAACGGAAGCAAAAGAAGTCATTCGCTTACCTTGAGAATTGAATGGACTAATTCGAACTAATCGATGTACGCCATTCTCGCCTTTCAACAAGCCATAAACAAAATCTCCTTTGATTTCCAACTCCACCTTTTTTATACCGGCCACATCGCCGCCTTGGAAATTCAGTTGACTCAATTTATGACCATTCTTTTCAGCCCACATCTTGTACATACGAAGCAGCATATCTGCCCAGTCACAAGCTTCGGTACCACCTGCTCCAGCGTTAATCTCGAGCACAGCACCCAGCTCATCTTCGGGCCGATTGAGGGTGGAATGAAATTCCGTTTCCTCTACTATCGCAACAGCTTCAGCATACTTTTGGTCCACTTCTTCTTCTGAAGCTTCTCCTTCTTTCTGGAACTCTAGTAAAACCTCTGCATCATCTATAACTGCTTCCACTTCCTTGTATTGAGCAACCCAGTTCTTATGGCTTTTGATGGTCTTCATGACACTCTCAGCCTTTTTTGGATCATCCCAAAAATTAGGATCAAGAGAAAGCTGTTCTTTTTCTTCTATTTCTATTAAACGTTTATCGACGTCAAAGATACCTCCTTAGCACCAAAAGGCGATCCCTGAGATCTTTCAATTGATCTGTTGTCATAATGACTTCCTTTTCTTATTTTAAAAGTTCAACATAGAATACCAACTCTGCATCCGGTGGAATCACTGGAGGAGAACCGGTCGCTCCATAAGCCATATCCGGAGGAATAAAGAAGAAGGCTTTACTTCCCTTCTTAAGCTGGGCAAGTCCTACATCCCAACCAGGAATCACCTGACCTACTCCCAATGGAAAATCGTAGGAAGCTCCGCGAGAAAAAGCATCATCAAATCGAGTACCATCCGTAAGTGTACCGTAGTACAACACTTTGACTTGTTGACCTTGAGCTGGCATTTCACCATCCCCTTCTTCTAGCGTCAAAATTTTCATGCCGGATTCATGTGTAATCAACTGATCACCCAATTGGTTACTTCCGTATTTAGTCACCGTTTCTTGCACCAAAGCTTCTACTTCTGGCAATCTAGCGGTAACTAGTGCAGCCAATTTCTCCTGCTCTTCGCGCTTTCCTTGCAAAACTACTTCGTACTCCGCATTGGACTGGATGGATTGAATAGCAATGCTGTAATAAAGCATAGATTCATTTTCAAACCCTGGAGGCTTCTGTGGAAGCGTGTCCAAGCCTACAACAATAGTCAAACTATCTCCAGGCCCCATCATTTCTAGGAAAGAAGGAACAGGTGAAGCTGGATTTTTAGGTGCGTTAGGATCAGGAATCTGGTAAGCTGGTTCGTTGCCAGTCTCTCGGCTGGAATTCAAAACCTCTGTTTCTGTTCCAGTATACACATGAAATAGTACATAATCGCTTGGATTCCCTGGAGGGTTACCCGTTTTTTTATGATAAATGTACTGCGTGCCATCTTCCAGCACCTGGATTTCTCCGGTACCTTCGCCACCGGTTTGGCAAGCCGACAACCCAATCAAAGACAGGGCAAGCAGCATTATTAAAATTCTCATAATAAAATGATTAAATAGGAAATAATAAGCCTTATCAAAAGTAGACTTCTATTGATTTCAAAGTCCACACTTTCGTAGTTTGATTTGCTGAAAAGAACGAATCTAGGGTACACTACTTCGTTTGCTGCGCTCTATAATTTGGCAACAACTCTTTGAATTTTCTAACGGTAGCTTTCAAACCTTGAAAAGAAGCGCCACCTGCTGCATTTTTATGCCCGCCGCCTTTAAAATGGCGTTGCGCAATTTGCTGCACAGAAAAATCTCCTTTAGAACGCAATGATATCTTCACTATTGTAGGTTGCTCCGTGATAAAAGCAGCCATTTGCACATTCTTGATCTTCAGCAATTGATTCACAATTCCTTCCGTATCTCCTCGCTGGATATCGAAAGTAGCGTAATCTTCCTTCGTTAGGGTAATGACTGTCTCTTATACACATCTCCGAGCCCACGAGACCGAGGCTGATCTC
>CAJXUM010000672.1 GCA_913060855.1 uncultured Lewinella sp.
CCTCTTCGTCGGCAGCGTCAGATGTGTATAAGAGACAGGGATGGATCTTCTCGATTTGCGGAAGGCGCCAAATGGGGATTCTTTCCCTCTGCTGCTTTTGCTTGGCGAGTGAGTAATGAAAAATTCTTGTCTAAAAGTAAAATTATCAGTGATGCTAAGTTGAAAGTGAGTATTGGTGAAACCGGAAATGCACAAATCGGTTCCTTCCGCTCTCTTCCTGCAGCAGGATATTCTAGTTACATTTTCAGAGGTAACGTGGTAACTGCTGGTATTGCTACCAACCGTTTGGCCAATCCCAATCTAACTTGGGAGACTACTACTCAAATGGACATTGGCGCTTCTTTGTCTCTTTTCGACTATCGTTTGAATATCACATTGGACTACTATAATAAGGATACCAAAGATCTATTATTGGAAGTGCCACTTCCTGCCAACGCTGGTTATAGCTTCGCCTTCAAAAACTTAGGTAAAGTAAATAACAAAGGGGTAGAGCTTTCGCTGAATACGACTATTGTTAACAAGCCGGACTTCAGCTGGAGTTCTAGTTTTAACGTGAGTTTCAACAAAAACGAAGTACTTGATTTGGGTGATGCGGAAGAGTTCTTCGTCAGAGCAATTGGTGACAATCAGATTAGTGATGACTTTGTCGTGAGAGTGGGAGAGTCACTAGGTTCAATTTTCGGACACCGAGTAGATGGTGTATACAACTATGGTGATTTTGTGGAATTTGATGGGATGTCTGATGCTGATGCTGCTGCCAAATTGCTCGCCGATGCCGATGCCGCCGGGATGGCTTATTTCGATGTCTTTTATACCCTAAGGGATGGTGTCATTACAAAATCTGGTGTCGGAGAAGGACAGTACAGACCAGGAATGCCAAAATTTATAGATAGCAATGGAGATGGAAATGTAGATGATGAGGATAGAAGGATTATCGGTAACACTTTGCCAAAAAGCTTTGGTGGTTTAACCAACAACTTCAGGTACAAAAACCTGGATGTATCTGTGTTATTTGCTTGGTCTTATGGAAATGATGTGTACAACAAGAACTTGAAGAAAGGTACCGCCCAAGCTATTCCTTATTTCAATAAATATGGCGTAGTAAGAGATCGCTGGACACCAGATAACCCGAATACAGCTGTTCCTGGTATTTGGGGTGATGGTGATGGTGGATTCAATAGTGATGCGTATGACACGTTCGTCGAAGATGGTTCTTACATCCGATTGAGCAATGTTACCATTGGCTATAATCTTCCTCGCACGGCTTTGGCTCGTATGGGTTTTAGAACAGTACGGGTATATGCGGCGGCGGATAACTTATATGTTTGGACCAATTATACGGGCTATGATCCTGATGTGAGTGTTGGATTTAATCAATTGACACCTGGTCTAGACGTAGATTCTTACCCAAGGCAAAGAACGTTCAGAGTGGGACTTAACCTTGGATTCTAAGCCTTAATAACCAATTACAAAATTAACATAAGATGAAGATAAATATAATAAAATCCTTATTGCTTCCGGCGCTATTGCTTTTTACGCTAGCCTCTTGCGATGAAAATTTTCTAACGGAGGAGCCTACCACTTTCGTTAATCCAGATACTTTTCTGAAGGATAAAAAATCAGCTGAAACCTTTTTGGTAGGTGCTTATGATGCTATACAAAATATAGTTAGCTCAGGTGCTAATGGCCAAGATGGCGTAGCTATACATTGGGGAACTGTCGGTACCGATGAGATCGTTCTCCCCGGTTGGGCTGGAGATCGAAAATTGATGTTTTTACACCAAGTTACTCCGACCAATGTGACAGTAGGAAGAATCTGGGTGAACCTATATGAGGCGGTGAATGTCACCAATAGTGTGGTAGATAGAATCGGTGCTATGACAGCGGACCTGATCGAAGAGGAAGATAAAAATCGAATGATCGCTGAGGCGCGATTCCTACGGTCTACATTATACTTTGCTTTGGTTAGTGCTTGGGAAAATGTACCCTTGGTAAAGAATGAGGTGATTAGTCTTGAAAACTTAGATGTGCCACAATCCTCTCCATCAGAAGTATATGACTTCATCATTAGTGATTTGCAATTTGCTGAAGCCAATCTAGCAGCTGAGCAGGGACAAGGTCGAGCTACTAAAGGTGCTGCACAGGCTCTATTGGCTAAGGTATATCTACAGATGACCGGCTTCCCACTCAATCAACAAGATAAGGCTACTCTAGCTGTTGAGAAATTGGAAGCAGTGATGAGCAGTAATGTATATGATCTATTGCCCGTTTATGCCGAGGTATTTGACTTGGATCATGAGCAAAGCGTAGAGATGGTATATTCTATTGGAATGGACGGCCCAGGTTTGGGTGAAGGTGGTTTGTTGAGTACTTTTTATGGACCAAACGGTAGCGTCAATAATGGCGGCGGCTGGGGTACTTGCTACATCAACCAAGAATTTGAGGCTAGCTATGATCGCAATGATCTTCGCTTGAAAAACAATATCGCCAAGCACAATCAGAATGACGACGTATTCGTAGATGGTAATAATCCGGTGAGCTGGAGAGGCTGGAAGCATCATGCTGAAAAGCCTAATAACTATCCTAATGATACCCCTTTTGACAATCCTTATATCCGATATGCCGATGTACTGTTAATGTACGCGGAAGCCAAGAATTTGCAAAATGATCTCACACAGGGAATCCTTGATCAAACGGTCAATCGCCTGCGGGCAAGAGCTCGGGCTATTCCAAGTGCTGTCCCAGATATGGTTTTGGGATCACAGGAAATGATGGCCGATTCGATATTGAGTGAAAGACGTCGTGAGTTGTGTTTGGAAGGATGGCGTAGAAATGACCTTATCCGCTTTGGGAAATATGAGCCGATCATTAAAGCCGTGAATCAAGGCGGCTGGAGTACTGCTGGAAACCCTGGCCCGAACTATGAAAATTTTGAAGTTCGCTGGCCTATTCCAAATGCACAGCTGGTACTAAACCCTAGCTTGAAGCAAAATGAGGGTTATTAATCTAAATTAAAACCTTCTCTGATCATTGCTGTGGGCTCGTCTGGCAAGCCGGACAGGCAGCATTTTAGGTAAAAGGAATGTGACCAAAGGAAACAGACCGCTTATCCAAAAGCTGACACCACAACACAGCAGTGCTCAGTGAATAATTAAAATGTAAGAAAATGAAGACACAATTGAATCATTATATAAGGGGGGCGGTTCTGGCGCTGATTGGAAGTAGTTTTTTCTTTACAAGTTGTGATGAAACCAATACTTTCGATGGTATAAGACCGGTGGATTTTAAGGTAACGGCTAATACTACCTTAATTACGGAATCTGAGAGTATTACTTACTTTGACTCTTCTGCAAATGTAGGTAGTCGCGTTTGGACTTTCGAAGGGGGAGATGTTACGACCTCTGATAAAGTAGAGCAAGTAGTTACCTATACGGCGCCCGGTAAATTTGCCACCATGCTGGATATTACATTTACAGATGGCAAAAAAGAGGACCGCTTGTTTTTTGTAAATGTAGCTGCTGCTGTAGCCGCTGATTTTGATGCGGATGTCCGAACCGTTGTGCTAGGCAACAATGTACAGTTTACCAATTTAACGACAGGACTTGATGGCCAACCGAATCAGATGGCTATACAGGAGGGTGACAAGGATTTACCTGTTTACACTTGGACATTTGAAGGTGGTGTCCCTGCAACTAGTACCAGTGAAAACCCTATGGTAAATTACCCTAATACAGGTACCTTCAAAGTGACCTTGACAGCCAATCGCTACGCCCCGGAACATTCTAATACCATGACAAAAACGGGCTATATCAATGTAGTAGATGTGAATGTGATTTCACCTATCTCTTCTACGGTTTCCAAATTCGGATCACAGATTAATTTGGCTTACTCAGAATCTTTTGCCTCAATAGCTGCTGAAGAGTTGGGCAATTTCAAACTAACGGTGGACGGCACAGAAGTGGCCATTTCATCCTTAGAAATTGATCCCAATGATGATAAAGTTATCGTATTGAAACCAGCCACAAGTATTGTGGAAGAAAATGAGTCTATTGTATTAAATTATGCGGGTGGAAGTATCTTTTCTGCCGCTGGTTCTTTGGTAGCCCCACTTCCGGATATTTTCGTACCCAATAGTGTTACCAACTTATGGACGGGAAATATGGATTTTGAAGCCGGTGATACGGGGGCTTTTCCGCCCGACTGGGGAACCTGGAACCCTACTGCTGGGGTAAATAATAATGAATTTTACATGACCACCGATGCCGAAGCCCATGGGGGAAGCAAATCTGTCCAGATTTCTTATGATGGCTCGGCCGATCAATGGATTTTGGATAATAAAACACCTGCACCAGTATTAAATGGGGGCAATTACCGAGTGGTTTTCTGGGCGAAGGCCTCTACGGACGGTATAGATTTTGATTTGCGAGTTATTGAAGCGGGTTGGGCTGCTGCCAACGATCCGGCCAACTTTAGCCTTACCACCGAATGGACGCAGTACTCTTTTGACTTTGTGGCCAATGACGCAGGGGCTTTGAATAGAAAAGTTTGGTGGCAACTTCCAGGTGCAAACGAGGCTTTCGAAGTCTTCGTGGATGACCTCAAGTTGTATTACTTAGATTAAACCGGTAAGTACTTGGACATAATGAAACATCTGTCTCTTATACACATCTCCGAGCCCACGAGACCGAGGCTGATCTC
>CAJXUM010000673.1 GCA_913060855.1 uncultured Lewinella sp.
GTATAAGAGACAGAAGTATACCAAATTCCGCTTAGGAGAGGTTAATTCCTTGAGTTTTGAGCTTTCTTACGACGATAAAGTAGAAGCGCAGACTCTAGGCACATTGAAATCTACTTCTAAATATACCGATTATATATTGGGACAACTTAGAAGTGGTTTGCAGATCAACTCCTATGACGATAATTTCCAAATCGGGAAATTTGTGGGCCCATTAGAGGGTATAGATTTTACGGGGAAATACTCAGATATTCAGTTTGGCCTGCCATCCTCAGCTGTCTATCGACTGGAGGCACACGCTAAATATGGTAAAATTCAATATGCCGAAAATCAACTAGAAACGACCTATTACAAGGAGAAAAACGATGAAATTGAGTTGAAGGGCAAAACCAAAGGTGCCACCGACAGTAGTCCACTCATTTCGATAGAGTCTTATGATGGTAAGATTATTTTGAATTAGTCGTTTATTCCTTAGTCTTCTTATCTAGGCCGAGGTACATCTTAATCCAAAAGAGGGGCTTGGCTAATTGTTCTCGCAGACTGAAGTCGGTGTACATGTTAGATAGGACTTGAATGGTTTTTTGATTCCTACTAATGACGTACCCCATCAGATTGGCGACCCAAGGAAAGGAAATGAATCGTTGTAAGCGATAACTCAACTTCATTTCTGATCCCAGGACTCGAGCAATTCTGACATCATAGGCCTGCAGAAAGTCAGCAGAAAAGTCTTCTTTTGCCAGACATTCTACAGCTTGTTCAGCAGCAATGAAGCCACTATAAAAAGCATTACCGATACCTTCTCCCGTCATTGGGTCAACGAGATGTCCGGCGTCCCCGACCAACATGTAATGGTCACCAGAAATAACTCGCGTTTTGGACCCCAAGGGTAATCCATAACCAATTACTTTTCCTTCTAGCGTAGCGTCCTCAAATCGAGGTGCGATCTTAGGGTGCTGCGCTAGAATCTCTTGCAGGGCCGTTTTTAGATTGAGTTTCTTCTTGGCCAAAATATCACTGCGCATGCCCAGGCCTACATTAGCGCCTCCATTCGGCAAAGGAAAAATCCATAGATAACCAGGTATAATCGACTTGATAAAATGTAGCTCTATGTAGCCCTCTTCACTCATTCCCTTTACATTGCTATAATAGGCTCGTACCGCCGCTGCATAGTGGGCATTGTCTTTTTCCAAGCCCGCTACCTTTCGAGCAAAGGGCGAATAGGCCCCATCTGCCACGATCAAGAGTTTGGCTTTGACTTGAAAATCGCCTGTGTCATCGGATAACAACCAGCCTCCCTCTACTTTTTCGTAATTTGTAACGGAAGTCTCCTCGTAGAAATCGATATTCTTTCGTTTTTTGAGTTCCTCAATTAGAAAGTTATCGAAATCCATTCTCCGGCAGACGTAGCCAGGGGCATTTTGTACACTTTTCTCCGCCTGCGCCTTAAAGGGGATATCTAATAGGTTTTCATTAGGAGACAAAAATCTTATCCCCCAGATATCGACATGAAATGGGCTGGCATGAAAACGAGCCAAAATAGAGGGGTCTAGACGATTCAAAAGCGTCGTCACTTTGCCACTAATGGCATCTCCACAAACTTTATCTCTTGGAAACTTTGCCTTATCGGCGATGATCGAAGGAATGCCTAAATAACTGAGTTTTAACGCGGTCGCAACACCACCTGGGCCGGCACCTAAAATAAAAATATCCGTCTCTAACATAGGGTTTACTTTGAACGCAAAGGGAAGATCACAAGATAGGCAAAAAAAAAAGGCCCGGCTCTAATCTTTTGTTAGAAGGCCAGGCTTCCGTCATGTGTCGTTCATAGTCAGTTGCAAATATATGAATTGACTTTCGTATTAACAACTAATCAAATATTGAAATTTTATAAATGATTGATATTTAGATGCATAAAACTAAAAAGGCCTCTGCTGCATAACATACAAAGTGCTTTTTATGAGCTTTTTATGTACTTCCCTACAATTCTACTGTTTTCCCCGTTTTGAAAGATTTATCTGCAGCCAATACAATTCTTAGACTGTTGACGGCATCTCGGAGGTGATCCTCGAGGTTCAAGTCCTCTTGAATAGCCTTGAGGAGGTAGGCCTGCTCTAATAAACAAAGTCCATCATGATCTGGCTCGTCGGAGGTATCAATAAATTCATCGGTCTTGACAAACTTTCCATCAGACCCCAATTCGCTATGGTGTAACTTGAGTGATCCCGTTTTACTGTGTCCATCTACGTCATCAGAATCGCCGGCTACTTCCTCCCCTTTCTGGTCAACGATGCTCACACAGCCCTTGGGGCCGACAACATCTTTCACGAAAAAGGCTGTTTCACTCATCATAGGTCCCCAGCCTGCCTCATACCATCCTACCGATCCATCGTCGAAAGTGACTTGCAAATGCCCATAGTTATACATATCCTCGGCTACTTCATCAGACAGTCTAGCACCAATCCCACTTACGCGAATAGGCTTAGCGCCGGTCATCATACACATAACATCGACATAGTGTACCCCACAATCTACAATAGGAGACATGGAATTCATCAACTGTTTATGGGTAAACCAGTTGTCACCGCTACTCTGCTGATTTAGGTTCATCCGCATAACGAGTGGCTTACCTAAGGTTTTTGCCGTTTCAATAAACTTAGTCCAGGCTGGATGCACACGTAAGATATATCCGATGACCATTTTTCGGTTCTTAGACAGCGCTAACTTGACGATGCGCTCTCCTTCTTCTACCGTCAGGGCAATCGGTTTTTCTAAAAAAACATGGGCATTGGCATTCAGGCTTTTCTCTGCGTATTCAGCGTGAGTTTCTGGGTAAGTATTGATGGATACGACATCAGGTTTAGTGGCTGCTAAGGCTTCATCAAAGCCACCAAAAGTTGGGACTCCTCCCAATTCGTCTGATAGTTTTTGTCGACTAGCGGGCCGGCGACTCACCAATCCAACGATTTCAAAGGCATCCAATTTGTGATAAGCCCGAGCATGGGAAGTCCCCATATGTCCACAACCGACTACTAATACGCTTAATTTTTCCATTTGTTGGTTAATCTTTATCAAGTGATGATGATAAGGAATGAAAGATAAATAACCTGTACCATTAGGCCAAATATTTTTTCAACAGGCACGGCCCCAATTGCTGATTACCTATAGCCTCCCCAGACGGGATAGCCTAAGTCCATAAGGTTTTCGGAAACGCAGTCTAGTGAAAAAAGACAAAGCATAGTTGCATTTTTTATTTGTGCCTCATTCCTAAAACGTTTATCTTATTAACTATTTCCCCAATAATACAAAAAAGCCTCGAATTTGACCAAGGTCAAAAATCGAGGCAAAACGATGTGTGTAAGAACTTTATATAGATTATCGTTCAGGGGAAAAACCCTTAAAACTTCCAGCGAACAAAGGCTTCCATGGCCTCATACTCTGCCAAGCCTAACGAACGGTAACTATTTGCGGTTTCACGATTTCGCTGTTCGGCGCGTTGCCAGAATTCCCGATCATCCGCACCTGGGAAAGGGGGACGATCTTTCTGTGATTGATGCATAAAGATGGCTTTTCGCTTCTTGTCCAACTCATGGGGACTAAGCGGAACAGCCATTTCTATTTCTTCTACGCCCCATTCGTGCCAAGCCCCACGATACAACCATAACCAGCAATCCGGCATCCATTTCTTATCTTTTAAGCGATTAAAGGCCTCGAAAATGGCATCCAAGCATACGCGATGCGTACCATGAGGATCGGCCAAGTCACCCGCCGCATACACCTGGTGGGGTTCCACTTTTTCAAGCAAATCCTGTATGATTTGAATATCTGGTTCGCTAACTGAATTTTTCCTAACAGCTCCCGTCTCATAAAAAGGCATATCCAAAAAGTGAATATGATCATCTTTTAATCCACAAAAGCGAGCACCTGCACGAGCCTCTCCTCTTCTGATCAAGCCCTTGATTAGACGCACACCAGGTTTCTCTAATTGCTTTGTAGGTTGGCCTTTTAGTTCCTTTTCGAGTTTCTGTAAAAGCTGCAAATTCTCATCTCCTAAAAGCCCTTTAGCTGCCCCAAATTCCCTCAACACCTCAACATAGCGCAAAGCATCATGGTCATGTACCGCTATATTTCCAGAAGTTTGATAAGCGACATGTACATCGTGCCCCTGCTCTACCAAGCGACCAAAAGTTCCGCCCATTGAGATCACATCATCATCGGGATGCGGACTGAAAATGATGACACGCTTCTTAGCTGGGCGCGCACGTTCTGGGCGAGTTGAATCATCCGCCTTTGGTTTTCCACCGGGCCAGCCCGTGATGGTATGCTGTAGGCGATTAAAAATCTTGATATTTATGCTGTAGGCAGCCGTTTGACCGGCGATGAGTTCTGTGAGTCCATTTTCAGTATAATCCTCATCCGTTAATTTTAGAATGGGTTTATCTAGTTTTCTTGACAACCAAACCACCGCTCGGCAGGTCAAATCATCTGACCAGTTACACTCCCCTACCAACCAGGGCGTTTTTACACGGGAAAGCTCTTCCGCTGCAGCCAAATCAATATGACATTTGACATTTTTGTGTTCTTGCAAGAAAGTGGCAGGTATAGTAGGAGAAATCTCTCCTTCTACTGCTCTTCTGATAATGGAAGCCTTGTGCTGTCCCCATGCTAAAACTGTCTCTTATACACATCTCCGAGCCCACGA